>VGZZ01000031.1 GCA_016872285.1 SAR202 cluster bacterium
CCATGCGGGGCGACCATGCTGAGCGACGGTCTAATGAGACCGAGAATGAAACGGCCTGCCCCGCCGGCATCGCTGTGCTTGGAGAACAGTTTAGACCTTTTTTAAGATACAAGAATGACAATAACGACTTCTTTTTTGTTGTCCCAATCCTCTACTCCCATCAGGCGTTCAAGGGGGAGATGGTGAAGGCGTCGCCACAAGGGTTGGCGCGTTTGGGTGAGGGCCGGGTGGCACACCTGGCTACCGCCGACGCGGAAGGACAACCCCACGTAGTGCCGGTGTGTTTTGTGAGTCGGGAGGGATATATATACATTGCCATCGACCAGAAGCCTAAGCGGGTGGGGCCGAAGGGGCTGAAGCGGGTGCGCAACATCATCGAGAACCCGCGAGTGGCGCTGGTAGTCGATCATTATGAAGAGGACTGGGGAAGACTATGGCAGGTGATGGTGAGGGGGAGAGCGGAGGTGTTGGAGGAGGGTGTGGAGCACGGTGAGGCGGTGCTTCGGCTGCGGGAGAAGTACCCGCAGTACAGGGACATGGCGATGGAGGGAAGGCCGGTCATAAAGATGACGATTGAGAGGACAGTAGAGTGGAAAGGGGCACAGGATAAGGGGTAATCAGCGGTGTTTTGGTCTATGTTTACGATTTATGTTTATTTTCTAGGCAAGTCGCATATTATTATTTCGTTAAAGGAAAGGTAATGTCGAAACGCCTGTTTCTGAGGCTCTACAGACTTGCACATTGAGGGCTTCTCTGGCAAGATAACTGCATGCGAGTAGGCGCGTTTGAACTGACGGAGCCGCTGCCAGAGCTTAAAGAGCCCCACGTTATCGCCATGCTGCGTCCATGGATAGACGTGGGGAGCGTGGGAACTATTGCGCTGTCGAAGCTGGAGAGATTCCTGGGAGCTAAAGAGTTAGGACGGCTGGCGAGGCCGGGGAACTTCTTCGACTTCACGCGATACCGCCCTATTATTCGAAGCGTGGAGGGGAAGCGCACGCTGACTATTCCCAACACTATTATCAACTATGCGATACGGGATAAGGCACCCGATTTTGTGTTCCTTCACGTGCTGGAACCTCAGTCCTTCGGCGAGGACTACACGGACTCGATCCTGGCGGTGATAGACCAGCTTAGCATCAAGCACTACCTGCGCATCGGGGGCATGTATGACGCGGTGCCGCACACGCGGCCGTTGCTGGTAACGGGGTCGGCGCACGGGACGAGCTCGGAGAAGTTTTCGAGCGTGATAAAGCTTCGAGGCAGCAACTACCAGGGGCCGACGTCGATTGTGAACCTGGTGGCGGAAGGGATCGAGAAGCGGTCTATCGACAGCGCCAGCATTATGGTGCACCTGCCGCAGTACGTGCAGTTGGAAGAGGACTATGCCGGGGCGGCGCGGATACTCGAGGTCATTTGCGCGGTACATAACTTGCCGAAGGAACTGGCGGACTCGGAGCGGGGCCGCCGGCAGTACAAGGAGATAAATAACGAGGTGGCGCGGAATCAGGAGCTGAAGGCGCTGGTGGACCGGCTGGAAGTGCATTACGACTCGCAGAACGCGCCGACGGCGGCCCAGGAAGAGGACGCGACCAAGCTGTCGCCCGAGGTGGAGAAGTTCCTGAAGGAGATGGGGGAGCGGTTCGATACGTAGGGGAGTTCAAACACAACCCCTGACTCCCGCCTCAGGTCGGCGGTGGCAGTGATAAAGTATCGTACTGCCAGCGTTTACCCCTCATCCTGCGCCTTCTCCCACAAGGGGAGAAGGAACTTTCTAGGCCAAGTCAACCTTCGCGTACTTATCAGACCTTAATTAGTATTAAGTGTTCAAGTAAACACTTAATAAAGTACAGCTAGAAAAGTTCAGGTCTCAAATTCTTGAGTTAGAAAGGTTGGAGCAAGTTATGGAAAAGTTACACTTTTCAGTGCGAATTGACGCTCCAAAAGAAAAGGTTTGGGACACGATGCTCGATGACAAGACGTATCGGGAGTGGACCGAGGCATTTATGCCGGGTGGGCATTATGTCGGGAGTTGGAGGAAGGGCAGCAAGATTTTGTTTTTGGCTCCGGGTGAAGGCGGCAAGATGGAAGGGATGGTAAGCACGATCGCGGAGAACAGGCCTTATAAGTTTATTTCAATTAAACATCTCGGCGTCGTCAGTAAAGGAGTCGAGGATACTACGAGCGAAGCGGTTAAGGGATGGGCCGGAGCTTTGGAGAACTACACGTTTCGCGAAGCCAAGGGCGCCACGGAAGTGCTTATAGATACGGACACCGTGGATGAATATGTGAGTATGTTTAAGGATATGTGGCCCAAGCCCTTAAGAAGCTGAAGGAGTTGGCGGAGAAGAAATAGCCGCAGAGGATGTACAGGGCATGTCAGTAAAATACGCGAACGACCTGCGGACATAACAGATTCCTCGACTGCGTCCCGATGAGTACATCGGGTCTGCCGCTCGGAATGACCATTTTATTGTTGGTTGTCATTTTTACAAGCCTCAATCAGCACCAGGCGTTCAAGGGAAAGCGGATACTAGAAGGGGCGAGGGTCGATAAATCGAGCCTCCACGATTGTATAGAAAATAGCAGTGGTGGAGCGACCTCGCTCCTACGTTACTAGGCGACGCGTAGTCGGTGACTGTGATGGGTGGGTTGCAGACGAAACAGATTCTTCGCGCTGCTCAGAATGCCAATACACGTTTTGTTTTGCCTAGATGCGGTCCTTCGCGAGTAAGTGAGACCTAGGCGCTGAGCTTTTCCAGGGGGGCGTAGCTTAGGAGCAGGCGTTTCATGCCGATGTCATTTTTGAAGACGACGGTGGCTTCCTGGTCGCCGCCCTGGCCTTTCAGGCCAACGACTACGCCTTCGCCGAAGATGGAGTGTTTTACTTTGTCGCCGGCGCGGAGGACTAGGGCGGGCTTTTCCTCCTTATCCGGCTGGGGTGGGGTGTGCATTCGGAGGGGAGGGGCGGAGGCGCGCCCAACGGGCTCCAGTCGGGCGGGGGTGGTGAAGAGGTGCTGGGGAACCTCCTGGAGGAAGCGGGAGGGGATGGAGGGGCCGCCGGCGCCGCCGGCGAGGCCTCGCCGGAAGGCGCGGGTGAAGAAGAGGCGCTCCATAGCGCGGGTGATGCCGACGTAGAAGAGGCGGCGCTCCTCTTCGATTTCCTCGGGGGAGTCCATGGAGCGCATGTGGGGTAGGAGACCCTCCTCGAGGCCAGTGATAAACACGACGGGGAACTCCAGGCCTTTGGCCTGGTGGAGGGTGATGAGGGTAATGGAGTCGGCGGCGTCCTCGTAGTTGTCTACGTCGGAGACCAGAGCGAGGTGCTCGAGGAGGGAGGTGAGGCCAGTGGGAGGCGGCAGGCCTTTGAAGTCCTGGGCGGCGTTGCGCAGCTCAATGATGTTGTCCCATCGCTCCTCGGCGTCTTCCAGGTCTTTTTCCAGGTAGGTCTTGTAGGCGATGCGCTCGAGGAGGAGGTCTAGGAGAGATACCAGGTCGCGCTGCTGGGACTCCTTTCGCAGCTCTTCAATCAAGGCCACGAAGCTGACCACCGACTGGGCCATGCGGGGCTGGAGGGGGTGGGTAGGCGCGGCGCCGGTGGTGCGCTCCAGATATATATGCTCCATGGCGCCGTAAAGGGAGAGGTTGCGGGTGCGGGCCCAGTATTCGAGCTGTTCTAGAGATTTCTGACCGAGGCCGCGGGTCGGCACGTTTATCACTCGCAGGATGCTGACCTGGTCGTGGGGGTTATTGATGAGGCGGAGGTAGGCGATGATGTCCTTGACTTCACGGCGCTGGTAGAACCGAACGCCACCGACCAATCGATATTTAATACCGTATCGCAGGCAGGCTTCCTCCAGGGCGCGGGACTGGGCGTTGACGCGGTACATGACGGCGAAGTCGCCAAGCTTGACGCCGTTTTTTCGGACCAGTCCGTCGATCTGCTGAAGGACGAACTTGGCCTCATCCTCCTCGTTGAAGGCCTCGTGGATGGCTATCTTTGAGCCGCCCGGCTTGGAGGTGCGGATGTTGTTGTTAAGGCGCTGTCGGTTGGCGGCGATGACGCCCTTAGCGGCTTCCAGGATATTGGAGGTGGAGCGGTAGTTCTCCTCGAGATTGACGACTCGGGCGTTGGGGAAGTCGTGCTTGAAGCTGAGAATGTTCCGGATGTCGGCGTTGCGCCAGGAGTAGATGGACTGGTCGGGGTCGCCGACGACGCAGATGTTGCGGTGCTTGGCGACGATAATTTTAGCCAGCTCGTACTGGCAGATGTTAGTATCCTGGAACTCGTCGATCATCATGTGGACATATCGGTCCTGGTAACGCTCACGGACCTCGGCCACGTTGCGCAGGAGATGGACGGTCTTGAGGAGGAGGTCGTCGAAGTCCACGGCGTTGTTGCTGGTTAGAAGCTCCTCGTATCGAGCGTAAATGCGGGCGGCGATCTCTTCGAAATAGTTGCTCTTGCGGAGGGCCATGGCCTTGGAGTCCATGAGGAGGCTCTTAGCGCGGGAGATGGCGCTGTGGACGGCGCGGCGGTTGAACTTCTTAGGGTCCACCTCGGCGTCTTCCATGGCGATTTTGAGGAGGTCTTGCTGGTCCTCGTCGTCGAAGATGGAGAAGCCGGGGTCGAGGCCGACGTGCTGGCCGTACTTGCGGAGGGTGAGGGCGCAGAAGGCGTGGAAGGTGCCGACGGTGAGGTCTTTGGAGCGCTGGCCGACGAGGCGGTCGAGGCGGGACTGCATTTCGCGGGCGGCCTTGTTGGTGAAGGTGACGGCGAGGATGCGGTAGGGGCTGACGCGGACCTCGCGCAGGAGGTAAGCGATGCGGTGGGTGATGACGCGGGTCTTGCCGCTGCCCGGGCCAGCGACGATGAGGAGGGGGCCATCAATAGTCTCGACGGCCTCGCGCTGGGCGGAGTTGAGGCCTTCCAAAAGGTGGGTAGTCATGTCTAGGCGATTGTAGCATGATGGGGTGCGGCTTTGGGGTAAGTTTGTGCCAAGAACCAGCCTTGTTATTAAGCGGGATACCATCCCCTGGCCCCTTCCTGCTGGAAGGGGAAGATAAAGGAAGATCACCTCATCACCCCCTATCCCCCTCTTCTCCTTTGCAATAGGAGAAGAGGGGGCACCAGACAGGGACATTCCCGATCCATCTCCTTGCACACCAAGACTCTGAAGAAAACATAAAGGCCGCCGTGTAGGTATCCGGCGGCCCTGGGTTGGAGAGATGGGTGAGAGGGGAATCTAGCGGCGGATAGTGCCGATGACGACCTTTTTCATAGGGTCGGGGCGCTCTTTTTGGAGGTCGGAGAGCTTACGGCCCTTATTGAGGACTTCATTGCGCACCCAGGCCTCCCAGGCTTCTTTTTCCTGGACGAAGGCGAGGTGCTGCCTGGCTTCCTCGGGGGAGGCGATGAGGATGCCGTCCTCGTCGCCGAAGACCATGTCGCCGGGGTTGACGACGACACCGCCGACGTTGACGGGAACGTTTACGGCGCCCCATTCGATGCCCCAGCCGCCGGTCTTGCCGGTCATGGCCACGGCGCCGCGGGAGTAGACGGGGAACTTCATTCGGGTGATGGCGACGGTGTCGGCGATGGGGCCGTCGGTGACGAGGCCGGCGATGCCCAGCTCCATGTAGCCGTAGCTGCCAATCTCGCCGGTGGTGCCGTGGCGTCGGTCGTCGCCGCGGGCGACGACAAGGACGTCGCCGGGCTTAGCGACTTTGACGGCGGCGGCCATGGCGCTGGCGATCTGGGGGTAGGTCTGGACGGTGAGGGCGGGGCCCACCAGCTTGATGGGCCGGTAGACGGGCTGGATTTCCGGCACCATAGCGGTCTCCAGAATGTGGCCCAGGGTGGCGGGGGCCAGTTTTTTCCAGGCTTCAATAAGGTCTTTGGACAGTTTGTCCACTCGTGGATTTACGACGATAGACATGGTTCCTCCTAAGGTCGGCGTCAGCCTAATTTCTGGGGGAGTATAGCACTGGGGAAGGGGACAGGCTATTGCTCAACAAACAGGATGATTAGAGACGTTGTTTCTATATGCGTTATCGCATATCATGAAAGCCAACGATGAATCTAACCCTTTCTCGTTCAGCCAGAAATAGTATGCGTCTTTATGGGATTTCCGTCGAAGATGTGAAGGTCGTGATAGTTAATGGGAAACGGATGGAAAGCCAGGGGAACCGAGAAAGGGCCATTATGGAGTGGTCCAATGGAACGTTTCAAGGCCAGTCATACCTCAGGGTGGTCTGGGTGATCGAAGGGGAAGAAATAGTCGTCATTTCCGTCCATCCAAGGAGAAAGGGGAGCTAGATGAAGATAGATTACGACGCACAGGGTGACATCCTTACCATGACCCTATCCAGCATCAAACCTCGTTATGGTGAAGACGAGCATCCCGATGTAGTGCTTCACGTGGCGGAGGACGGTCAAATCGCGATGATAGAGATCATGGGCGCCAGCCGCCATCTGAAGGCTGAAGACCTGGTGGCCCACAGCCCAGACCAGCTTATGTCACTAGCAGAGGCAGGCGCTTCCATCGGGCGGAGTCCAGGGACTTTGCGGCTGCTATGCGAGAGCGGCCGGCTGAAGGCGGTAAAGGCGGGGCGGAACTGGCTGACTACCAGGGCCTGGCTGGACAGCTACCTGGAGAGCAGGAGGGGCCGCAGGTCAGGTGTAAGAGCGAAAGTAAGCCGCAAGTTTACTCCCGCCAAGGCTTTGTGATAAAAAGTCCTCATAGCCCTGCTCGAGGTGACCGCCATGCCCGATACATCGCCGACGATTGAAGCACTTTTGAAGGAGCAGCGGACGTTCCCGCCGCCACCGGAGTTTGCCGCCAAGGCGAACATTCGCGACGCGAAGGTGTACGAGGAGGCAGAACGGGACTTTGAGGGGTTCTGGGCGCGGTTTGCGGGGGAGCTGCACTGGTTCAAGAAGTGGGACAAGGTGCTGGACTGGAAGGCGCCCCACGCCAAGTGGTTCATCGGCGGGAAGACCAACGTGTCGTACAACTGTGTCGATAGGCATTTGAACGGGCCGAGGCGAAATAAGGCGGCGATTATATGGGAGGGGGAGCCTGGGGACTGGAAGGTGTACACCTACCAGGACTTATATCGAGAGGTGGGGAAGTTCGCCAACGGGTTGAAGAGCCTGGGGGTGAAGAAGGGCGACCGGGTGACGATTTACATGCCTATGGTGCCGGAAGCGGCGATAGCGATGCTGGCGTGCGCGCGGATCGGCGCGCCGCACAGTGTGGTGTTCGGGGGGTTTAGCCCGGAGGCGCTGAAGGACCGTATCAACGACTGCCAGTCCAAGGTGGTGGTGACGTCGGACGGAGGGTGGCGCCGGGGCCGGGTGGTGCCGCTGAAGCAGAACACCGACGAGGCGCTGTCTGGAACCAGCAGCGTCGAGAAGGTGGTGGTGTTGAAGCGGGTGGGGGAGTCGATGTCGACGCCGATGAAGGCGGGGCGGGACGTGTGGTGGCACGACCTGGTGGACAAGCAGCCGCAGAAGTGTCCGCCCGAGTCCATGGACAGCGAGGACATGCTGTACATCCTCTACACCAGCGGTACGACAGGGAAGCCCAAGGGGGTTGTCCACACGACGGGCGGTTATCTGACTGGGGCTTACGCTACATCCAAGTGGGTTTTTGATCTCAAAGAGGACGACGTCTATTGGTGCACGGCGGACATCGGCTGGGTAACGGGACACAGCTATGTGGTATACGGGCCGCTGGCCAACGGGGCGACGACAGTGATGTATGAAGGTGCGCCGGACTGGCCGGACCGCGACCGGTTCTGGGCCATCGTCGAGAAGTACGCCTGCTCGATTGTCTATACGGCGCCGACGGCGATCCGCGCGTGTATGAGGTGGGGGGAGGAACACCCCAAGAAACACGACCTCTCGTCGATACGGCTGCTGGGGACGGTGGGGGAGCCTATAAACCCCGAGGCGTGGATGTGGTACTGGAAGCACATCGGCGGGGGAAGGTGCCCGATTGTCGATACGTGGTGGCAGACAGAGACGGGATCGATATTGATTACGCCGCTGCCGGGGGTGACGACGCAGGTGCCCGGGTCGGCGACGCGGCCGTTCCCTGGGATCAAGGCGGAGGTGGTGGACGAGCAAGGTAATGCCGTCGGGCCTGGACAGGGCGGATACCTGGTGCTGAAGCGCCCATGGCCATCGATGCTGCGGACTATCTATGGAGATGATAACCGGTTCAAGCAGCAGTATTGGAGCAAGTACCCAGGGATTTACTTCACGGGCGACGGGGCGAAGATGGACGAGAAGGGAAACCTCTGGCTGTTGGGCAGGGTGGACGACGTTATCAAGATATCGGCGCACAGGATAAGCACTATGGAGGTGGAGAGCGCGCTGGTGGACCACCAGTCGGTGGCGGAGGCGGCGGCCATCGGCAGAGAACACGAGTTGAAGGGGCAGGCGCTGGTAGCCTTCGTGACGATTAAGGAGTCGGTCAAGGCGACACCGCAGTTGAAGGACGATCTGAAGGCGCATGTGGCGACGAAGATTGGGTCGATAGCGAGGCCGGACGAGATATATTTCGCGGCGGACCTGCCGAAAACTCGCAGCGGGAAGATTATGCGACGGCTGCTGCGGGACATCGCGGAGGGGCGGGTGCTGGGGGACACGACGACGCTGGCGGACCCGAACGTGGTGAAGATGCTAAAGGAGCAGTACGAGGAGAAGGAGGACTAGGGCTCGCCCTAGACCCTCTGCTTTGCTGGCCTTGGTTATTGCTGGGAGGCTGGTTTTAACATGCGGTAGGATGGTGTTGAGACAACCTAGTTAGGAGACAATCGAGGTTTTAGTTGGTAATGCGTTTGCTGTAGACGACCAGGTCGTCACCGTCAGCGTAGAAGTCGTGGAGGACTGTGGCTTGCTTGTAGCCATGTTTGAGATAGAAGCGGCGGGTAAGGTCGTAGTGGGGCAGGGATGAGGTTTCGATGAGGAGAAGGCGGCCTCCAGAATGGCGGATTTCTTCCTCAACGCGGCTTAGAAGTTTGCCGCCGATGCCTCGGGCCTGGATCTGTTTGTTCACGACGATCCACCAAAGGTACCAGGTGCGGTCGGTCATGGCGGCGGGGGCGAAGTAGGCAAAGCCGGCCAGGTGCCCGTCTTGCTCGTAGGTTATCGAGCGGTGTCCCTCCTTGTTGGCCTGGCTATGAAAGTCGTCCAGGACTTCTTGCAGGGCCTGGATTTCCAAGGGCTTGAAGACGCCGGTGTCGCCGGCCATGGTTACGAGGGTGGCGGTGTCGCTGGGTATGGTGGGCCTAATCATGGGAGCATTTTATCTGGATGAATTGAGAAAAAGTAAGGTTAGTCATCGCGGCGTTGAAGGCATTTGTAGGGGGAGGGAAGTCGCATGGCGTGTCAGTATAAGTCTGGCGTAGTTACCGTCACAACAGATTCCTCGACTACGTCCGAGTACAGACTCCGCTCGGAATGACAAATCGCTTCTTTTTCCCGCCCTCAATTCTTAGCTAAACTACAGAGGTTGAAGGGGAGGGTGTGGCGCAGAAACCGAGTTAGGCCCAGCCTTCTTTAATGAGGGCGGGGTGGAGCTCGTCGGGGTGGTGGCGGCAGCGGTACTCAAGGCGGCTGGATTCCAGGTGGGACTTGCTGTAGGTCCAACCCCCGGCCATGCGGTTACGCTCATGGAGCTCGTGGAGGAGAACGTAGGGGCGTTCGCTCTCGTCGATCTTGTCGTCGATCCAGACCTCGTCAGCGGGGACGAATTCGTAGACGTGGTCGTGGCCGCCGGCAGTGAAATCAATGTCGAAGACGCTACGGACCAGCCTTCCGTCAACGACCCAGACGGTAGTGCCGTTCTCAAGGTGTTTCCACAGATGCCGGTGGACGGACTTGATGTCCGGCAGGGTGGTCCCGTTGTGGGTGAGTCGGCTTAGGTCACCGGCCCGGCGTCGCTGCTTGCGCTCTTCGCGGTCGGCTTCTTCTAACGCTTTGGCGTAGGGGAGGCCTTTCGCCATAAGCCGGTGCTCGACAAGGAGGTGGTCGATATAAAAAACTGGTCTCGTCGCCTTTGGGGTCCCAGTCGATCCACAACTCGTTTTCCGGGATGTAAGGATAGCGGTAGTGCTGACCGAAGTTTGTAAATTCATTATCGACGTGGCCGCGTACGTAGCTCCCATCCACAAACCACACCTGAAGGCTGCCACGCTCTTCTATTTTCGCGATGTATGGCTTTTTGGTGACAGTGAGGCTCATGCTGGAAACACCAATTGGCCCTGGTGGGTGTTAGAAAGCATATATCGAACATTATTGCTAGGGGAGGGAGGTTTTTTCAAGATTGTACGTAGGTACAGTCCCAGGAAATAATAGCGAGGGGAAGTTGGAACTCCAGCCAGAAATAGACTCTGTCATAGGCTGCAACCAACGGCATGAGTACGTCGAGGAGTTTGACGTGAGGGACTAAATCATGTAGGCGGGGTTGTCGTCGGTGGCGACGCGGGTCTCCGCGGCGAGGCCGCGGCGGAGGTAGAGGGGGAGGGAGAACATGTGGCGGTGGGAGATGCCGTCGTAGAACTTCATGGGCTTTTTGATGCGCTGTGGGATAAGGGCATCGATTTGCTCAGGGGAAGGGTCTTGAGCGGGAGGCTGAGTGTAGGCCAGGTTGAAGCTCCAGAGGGCGACAAAAGAGGCCATGTAAATAGTGTAGGCCTGGACTTTAGGAAAGACGGCGGAGAGGGTGCGGTGTATGGGGGAGAAGGTCTGCCGGAAGAAGGTGATGCCGGCGGGGCCGGACTGGGTGACGAGGATGGCGCCAGGGTTCATTTTAGACTTGACGATGTTATAGAACTCGGTGGTGTAGAGCTTATAGGCGGGGCCGCCTTCCAGGGGATCCACCAGATCGAGGATGAAAGCGTCGAACTTTTCGGTAGTGCCGGCGAGGTACTGGCGGGCGTCCTCGTGCCGCAGCTCGACGCGAGGGTCGTCGAAGGCGCCCTGGTGGTGGCCTGGGAGGTACTTTTTGCAGAGGCCAACAACCTCTTTGTCCAGGTCCACCATGACAACGCGCTGGACGCTCTTGTGGGCCAGCACGTCGCGGAGGGTAGCGCCCTCGCCGCCGCCGCCGATGAAGACGCTGCGCGGGCCGCGAGCGTGGAGGAGCATGGCGGGGTGGACCAGGGCTTCGTGATAAACAAACTCGTCGGCCTCGGTGGACTGGGTCTTGTTGTCCAGGACCAGAGAGCGGCCCAGGGTGGAGGTCTCGAGGATTTCGACGCCCTGATACTGGGTGACGCCGGAGTAGATGGAGTTTTTAATTCGGTAAATGAGCTGCTGGTCGGGCGCAATCAGCTCAAAGTACCACTTGCCGAGGATTTCCATGATGGGCAGGTCTAACGAGGGCCGACGGGCGCCAGGACTTCAGTGCCGCGAAAGATTTCAGACATGCCGGGCTTGCGGCATTCAAACTTTTCGATGAGGTACTGAGCGGCGATCTTAGGCTTGATGGCGGCGCCGCAGGTAAAGATGTCAGCCGCGGCGTATCGGAACTCCGGCCACGTGTGGATGCTTATATGCGATTCGGCAATGGCTAGGACGCCGGTGACGCCCTGAGGTGAAAAGCGGTGAAAGGACTCGCCGATGATGGTGGCGCCGACCTCCTGAGCCGCTTCAACCATTACCTTCTTTACGTACTCTAGATCGTCCAAGAGTGCTGGATTACATTCCTTGAGTTCCAGCAAGACGTGAACCCCTAGTGCATTCAATCACCTGCCCCCCTTTAAAATTTTACACAAACAAGGATTGTAGGGCTTTTGTAGCTAAATCACAAGGGCCATTCCGACCTTTTTATGGAAAGCCAGCCCTTTCCTCCTTGACTCCCCAGCTAATAAATAAATTAATGTGCTCACAAAACAGGGCCAACATGAAAATTTAAAAGGCCCAATAACAATTATGCAATAAGGGCGGGAATATTGCAGTACTGGTTTAGGAGGTCTTGGAAACGGGATATTTTGGCGGGGTGACGGACGGAGACGCTTTCCAGCAGGGCCCCCAGGGTGTTGGACGTGCCATGGGTGTCGTGGGGGGTAATGATTAAGGGAGTGTTACGGGTCTCGACCTCGTGGAAGATGTACTCTACAGGCTCGTGGCCGCCGGTGAGGATGAGGGCGCGGAGGGGTTCGCGAAGGGCGGCGAGCTGGAGGTCCGGCCTGTCGCCGCGGACGACTACTGCCTTGGCCTCGTTTCGTCCGAAATAAGTTGTCCCCGAGTCCATGATGTTGCCGCCGATGAGGAAACTTTCCAAAAGGACCTCAGACTTCTCCTGGCCCATGACCCACTGGGCGTTAAGCTGGCGGGCGACCTGGCCTAGAGTGGGGGCCATCATTACTCGGTCTTCAGGTATAGCGCCGAGGAATTGCTTGCCAAGGGGAGCAAGCGCCTGCTGTACCTCGCAGAGGCGGTATCGAGGGACCATGTTGATGATGACTCCAGCGCTTGTGCCCAGGGACAGGGCCTTGGCGCGGAGGGTGTCGGCGGCGACGCCTTTTTCATATCGCGCCACCAAGACCGCCTTGGCACCGAGGGTCTGGACGGCCTGTTTGGAAATGCCGGACATATCGCCGGCGGGGCCAACGAGGCTGGGGCCTTCCACCACGACAGCTTCATAACGCGACATGTGGGGGGTTAGAGAAGTTTTAACCTTATTGAGCGCCTGGGCGGAGTTGGAGGCGAGGTCGCTCAGGGGGAAGGGAAAATCTGGCTGGGCGATGGCGGCTCCGGGGAATCGCTGGGCGGCGAAGGCGACGTCAGGGTCGCCGGCGGGGTTGCCGGAGAAGAGCTTGGCATAGGCGGCGCGTTTCCCCTGGGAGAGGAGGTGGGCAGCGAGGCCCAGGGCGGCAGCGGTCTTGCCGGCGCCGGGGCGGTCGGTGGCGATGTAGATGAAGGTCATAGGCGGTTAAAGGCAGTATGTGAAATTGGGCACTATTGTAGCACAGCAGGGGGCGGTGTACAGGGGAAATCGCTAGGGGATGGCGATGCGCGTTGACCGCAGGGATACGCTTGAGACGAGGGTTGTTGAACTTGACACTGGTAGTGTGGACACATACACTTTTAAGTGCGCCGAGGTAGCTCAGTGGTAGAGCAGTGGACTGAAAATCCACGTGTCGTTGGTTCAATCCCGACCCTCGGCACCATGTGAGCGAGCGGAAGTGGCTCAGCGGTAGAGCATCTCCTTGCCAAGGAGAGGGTCGCGGGTTCAAATCCCGTCTTCCGCTCCATATTTATTTTATTTCTCTTCGTCTTAGATCACTTTATCCAGAACCTAGGCTCACCGTAGCCCTGGGGTTCGATGCGGAAGACGCGCTGGACGGGCTGGATGTTTTGGCCCCGGGCTTCGATGATGATCTCGGAGGGTTGGATGGGGAGGGCAGGCAGGGGGCCGAAGGTGTGGGTCATCAGCTTTAGTTTCTCGCCGTCAGGCTGGGTGCCGTCCCAGAAGAGTACGCCGACAAGACGCGGCGTGTGCGGGGGGACGGTGAAGGCGCTGGGCATATCGGAGGCCATGTTCTGGTCCGAGTTGCTGGCGGGCTTCAGGGGGTTGAGGAACTCGGGGCGGCGCTTACCGTTCACGCTGACGACGCGCACTTCCACGTTTTCGACGCTTTGCCCGTTGGCCGCGGCTACGGCGATGTGCCATCGTGTGCGGACGTGGAAGGGCTCGCCTTCGACCATGATGAAGGTGCGCTGGCGGTAGATGGAGTCGTGGCGGAATTCCTGGTATATGAGGTCGAGGGGGCTGTCTGAGCTGGTTTTGTGGGTTAATGGCGACTTGATGTTTTTAGGCATGCCTTTATCTTAGTGTGCAATTTCACAAGAGTCCAGATTAAGGCAGATAAAAGGGAGAGGCTCAAGACCTCTCCCTTTTATTTTCGTCGGTGTCTACCTAGCCTAGATCGGTGGGCGCTTTTTGTAGAGTTCGGCGGCCTGCTGGTAGGTGTAGGCGACTCGCAGCACCGTGGGCTCATCGAAGGGCTTACCAGCGATCTGGAGGCCGATGGGCATTTTCTTTTTGTTGAAGCCACAGGGTATAGATATGGCCGGCATGCCCGTCTGGTTGTAGGGGGCGGTAAAGCTGGGCGTGATGGCTACCGAGACGGGATCGTAGCCTTCATAGAGGGCAGGGGCGCCGGACATGGAGGGGCTGACGATGACGTCGACCTTTCGCAGCGCTTCGGCGAACTCGCGCTTGATGCGGCTTCGCATGCGGCTGGCCTGGACAAAGTCGGCGGCGGTGAAGACGCCGCCAAGGTAGAGGCGGGCGAGGAGATACTCTCCGAAGTTTTGGGGCTGGGACTGAAGGTTGGGGAGATGGTAGGTGAAAGCCTCAGTCTGAAGGATAACGGTGTTGGCGATCTGGACATGCTCCAGGCTGGGGATTTTGACGTCCTGGACTTTTGCGCCCAGCTCCTCCAACTGGGTCACGGCCTTTTTGACGATGGCGATGGTCTCGGCGTCAGCGCCATTTTTGCTGGTGAAGAAGTAGTGGGAAGGAATGCCGACGACCAGGCCTTTGATGTCCTCTTTGAGGGAGCGGGAGTAGTCGGGGACGGGAGCGCGGGAGGTGGTGGAGTCGTTGGGGTCGTGGCCGGCGATGGCCTGGAGCATATAGGCGGTGTCCTCGACAGTCCATGTCATGGGGCCGACGTGGTCCAGGGACCAGGAGAGTGGGATAACACCGTATCGACTGACGCGACCGTAGGTAGGCTTGAGGCCGACGATGCCGCAGAAGGAGGCAGGACCGCGGATGGAGCCGCCGGTATCGGAGCCGAGGGAACCCATGCAGAGGCCGGCGGCCACGGCGGCGGCGGAGCCTGAGGAGGAGCCGCTGGTGATGTAGTCCGTGTTCCAGGGGTTGCGGGCCTGCTCAAAGAGGTCGGTGGGAGGGCCGCCGGAGGCGAACTCGTGCATGGCGAGCTTGCCCATCATGACCGAGCCGGCCTGCTTGAGGCGGGCGATGACAGTGGCGTCCTCGTCGGGGACGCGATGCTCGTGGACTTTGGACTGGGCGGTGGTGCGAATGCCCTTGGTGTCGTAAAGGTCTTTGTGGGCGAGGGGGATGCCGTGGAGGGGGCCGCGGTACTTGCCCTTGAGGATTTCGGCCTCGGCGGCGCGGGCCTCTTTGAGGGCCGAGTCGGCGGTGAGGGTGACATAGGACTTGGTCTTCTTGTCGACCTTGGCGATGCGGTCGAGGAAGGCGTGAGTTAGTTCAACAGGGGAGAGGTCGCGCTTTTTGATGCGAGAGGCGGCCTCGCGGATGGTCATGAAATGGAGGGGCTGGCTGGTCTTGACAGGCATAGCTAGGCCTCCTCGTCAGCGTCCCAGGCGGGGGAGAAGACGCCGGCGACTTCTTCGTTTTCCAGGTCCTGGTCGTGGAGGGCGTCCAGCTTGGGAGAGTACTGATTGTAGAGAGCGGTGAGCTTTTTGATTTTGGCATCGGAAATTTTGATGCCGTTATGGGCGAGGGCTTGTTCGACTTGGGCTGCCGTGAGTTTAGGCATAAGAGACCTCCTGAGGCGGGTAGTCGCGACGGGGGCAAGTATAGGCGGGGAGGGTGCGGGAGGCAAGGGAGCGGCTATTAGGGTTTCGCAGCCGAACCTAACAGCCTGCGGAGCATATGAAAGAGATTACCGAGGAAGCGACGCTCTCTGCTCAGGCTATGGGCCAGCCGCTCACTTGTAGATATCAGGGGCGCACTTGAGTGGGAGAGCTCTACTTTGGGCGAGAAGAAGGCGTACAAGAACACGCCGGCCATAAGCACTCCAGAGCCAACAAGCTTATCAGTCACGGATGTGGAGTACAGGAGATAGCAGCAAATTCCAAGGCCAAGGAGAGGAATGAGCATATAGCGCCTTGAAGAATGGCCAGCTCGCTTCTGCAACACCAGCAATGCTAAGCACGTCAGCAGGAAAACGAAGCCTAGGTTGAACACGGAGAAGGAGATAAGCTTGGGGATGCCGGAGAAGATGGAAATCAGGAAGGCCAGGGCGCCCTGGGCGATCAGCGCATTGCTAGGGGTTCCAAACTTGGGGTGGAGTTTGGCAAAGGGTTTTGGAAACAGGCCATAAGCAGCCATTGAATAGGAGAGGCGACCAGTGGCCAGCATGTCTGATTCATCAGACCCAGAAACCGAAATCAAGGCGCCAATCCCAATGACCGCCGCGCCGACGGAACCCAACACTATGGCGCCAGTAGAAACCAGCGGTGTAGAAGTTTGAGCCAACTCTTGCCAGTTAAGCACGCCATAGACTACAAAGTGGGTGGTGAGATAGAACAGTGTAACAATGATGATGCCGGTCACAATGGCTCGGGGGATGGTCCTGGCGGGGTCTCGCACTTCACCGGCAGGGATGCCAGTCAGTTCAAAGCCTACGTAGGCCCAGAAGATCAGAACCAACGATTCTCCAAAGTGCCCAAGGCCTAGAGGGGTGAGGGGAGTCAAGTTGTCACCCAAAACGTGTCCATGCAGAGCAATGTAGACCAAACCCGCTATTACCAGAAGCAATAGCGGGGAAAGCTTCAGGATGGTCAGAATATCGTTAACAGTCCCCGCGGCCCTAACACCCACAACGTTTATTGTGGTGAGTGTGAGCAGGAAAGCTGCTTTGACAAGCATATCTTGCCAGGCGCTGAGTTCAACGAAGTATTGAAGGTAGCTACTGAAGGCGATGGCAAAGACGGGCAGTGCGATTAGCTCGGCTATCCAGAGGCTCCAGCCTGCCAGGAAGCCCCAGAAATCGTTGTAAGCCTCGGAGACGTAAGCGAAGGGGCCACCGACCCCAGGCACGTAGTGGCTGCTAAAGGCGAACACCAAGGCCAGCACGGCGGCCATTAGACCGGCCACTACCCACACAAATAAGGCGAAGGGGCCAATTAGACCGGCGGTGAGGGCCGAGGCTATATAGATGTCGGCGCCGATAATGGAGCCGACTGTTATGTTAGTAACGTCGAAAAAGCCGAGGGCCCTTTTCATTCCTCTACCCATTCGGGCAATTTAAGCCCCGGCTTGGGATCCTCCTGACCATGTATGGGTACTGGCTGTAAATGATTCAGGAGGCTACTTAGGGCGTATAACCAGGACAGGCTCGGCGGCGTGGCGGACGACGCGGTCAGCGACGCTGCCGAGGACGGCGCGGGCCAGACCGCCCTGACCGCGGCTGGTCATGGCGATGAAGCTGTCTGGAGTACGGGAAGCGAGGTCGATGATGTTTGCGGCGGGATCGCCGGGAAGATGACGAGTCTCAACCGCCAATGACGAGCTTTCAAGGTCCGCGGAAATTCTCTTTAGATAGCTATGGGCGGCGGACTTGGCCTCTTCGAAATAGCTCTGCCAAGCGACTGCCATGGGCGGAGCGCCGAGAGTGGAGGCAGGGTAGTTGACGGGAAAAGGCGTAGCCCTGAAGAGGATGATTCTAAGGGATAAAACCCTGACGAGGTCTTGGACGTGGGGGGAGAACCTGCTCGCTAAGGATGGACCCATCGAGGGGGACGATGACGGTCCTAAACTGGGGCTCCGGGGCTATGGGACTCCCGTCCTTGGGATGAATAAGGAGGATGGGGAGGTCAGAGTAGCGGAGCAGTTTGTCGGCCACGCTGCCCATGAGCCACCGACTTATACCAGAGCGGCCGTGAGTGGCCATGGCGACCAGGGTCTCGGGGTCCTTTTCAGCCTCGCTGATGATTTCGACGGCGGGAACGCCCTTGCTGACGGCGGGGGTGACATGGACGCCGAGGCCGCGAAGGTACTTGGCGGGGGTATCGAGATAATCCAGGGCCTCCTGCATAGAAGGCTGGTTGGGCCGCCGGGAAGGGTCTCTTTCTTTTAGACCTTTCAGCTCTTCAAAGGTGGGCTCGACTACTCTCTGTAGCTTGACCGACAGCTTGGCCTTGCCCGCGATTTGCTTCACATAGGGCAGAACGCCTTCGGCGAGGGTTGAGCCGTCAAGGGGGACCAGGACTTGTTTATACACGTCTCACCGCCTTGGATCCACATGGCTTGATTATCGTCCTGAAACAGCAATAACGCCAGCCGAACGATTAGGGGTTGCAACTATGGCCAGACAGCGGTGAAGTCCTACGGCAGAAATTCTTACTTGGCTTCAGCTTTGACCAAGCCATGGCGTTGCCGTCTGGATCGGCGAACTGGGCGAAGGTGACCACACCGGGGATTTCGGTGGGAGGCATGAGGGTCTTGCCACCAGCCTTCTCTATCTTTTTTAGAAAGGCGTTGAGGTCTTTGACTTCTATATAGACCATGACGCGGGGCTTTTTGTCGGGAGGGACAGGGATGCCGCCGTTGATGCCGCCGGCGTGGGTATCGACGAAGCCGTAGTCCATAGGGTTGTTGCTGTCGACGTGCCAATCGAAGACCTTTTTGTAGAACTCCTGGAGCTTCTGGCTCTTGCCGTAGATTTCAAAATGGACAACTGGGTTGGGCATAGGAAATCTCCTTTTTGTGTGTAATTAGACCTGCCACAGGTGAAGCGAGATTCAGGCGCCAAGGATGCCGGTGAATCGGTCCACGCCCGGGTCGATGCCTATGGAGGCGAGGGCGAGGCGCTCCAGGTAGTGACCCCAGCCGATGGCGTGCTGCTCGCGGGCTTCAGCCGCGGCGAGGCCGTAGTGTCGCAGTCGGACGATGGTGCCGTCGCCGTCGGGGGTGAGGGTGATTTCGACGGTGGTGGAGCCTGGCGGTATGGGATGGCCACCACCTTCCCAGCCCCAGGTGAAAACGACTTTCTTATTGGGAACGATTTCCACATACTCGCCCAGGGCGATGTCGCGGCCAGTGACGTTTACTCGATAGACGCCGCCTGGCTTAGGGTCCAGGGTGGCTTCGACGCCTTTCCATTTGACCATCTTCTTGGGGTCGGTTAAGAAGGGGAAAACGGTCTCCGGCCTGGCGCCGACGCGGACGGTTTTTCGACGACATCAGTCTTGCGACGCAGGAGTTTACGCAAAGCCATGGCTATGATCTAGACCTCCGTTCTTCGGCTTCAGCTTCACGAGCGAGGGACAAAAGATTAGCATCCCAGAAGTCGCTGAGGAAGGCCTTAAGCTCCTCCAGCCCCTGGGGATTTGAACGGTAGAAACGGCGTGTGCCGTGCCTTCGGACCTGGAGGAGGTCGGCGGCGACGAGGACGGCGAGGTGTTGGGAGATGGCGGGGCGGGTGACATTGAACTGAGCGGCGATCTCGCCGGCGGCCCACTCTCGGTCCAGTGCTAGCTTGAGGATTTGGCGGCGGCGGGGTTCCGCGATGGCTTTAAGCTTTTCGTCCAGCACGGCTGGAATATAGCATTGCGGTATGTAAGAGTCAACTAACATAAGAGATGCTTGACAAAAGGGCGCGATTATTGTAAAAAAGTGAACGTTCCTTCGTCAAACATTTCACAAGGAAAATAGGTAAGTTGCCTAAAATAGGGGAGGAACACCTAGAGGCGCGGCGCCGTCAGATTTTGGACGCCGCCTTTGTGTGCTTTGCCGGACAAGGCTTTCACAAGACCACCATGCAGGACATCTGCAGCGGCGCCCAGTTAAGCCCCGGGGCGGTGTACCGCTACTTCCGAAGCAAGGAAGAGATTATCGCGGCCATTTGCGGGGAGTGCCAGGAGCGGAACAACGAGCTGGCGTCGCGGGCCGAGTCGGTAGAGGATACGCTGGCGAGGCTGGACAGCCTGGCGGACGAGGGTTTCGCTTTTCTAAGCCAGCCGGAGTCGCAGCCTCATTTGCAGGCGAATGTTCAGTTGTGGGCGGAGGCGGTGATAAACCCTTCAATCCAGGAGGCGCTATCGCAAAACACTGAAGCCCTGTTGAGCGCTATGACCAAGACTATGCGGCAAGCGCAGGAGAAGGGGGAGGTCGACGGGAGACTGGACGCCAGGGCGGCGGCGCGGACGCTGATGGCGATGTGGTATGGGACGGTGCTGCAGAAAGCCCTGAACCCGGGGGAGGACTTTAGCCAGTGTCTTGAGGTGATCAAGTCGATGTACTCGGGACGGTTCTGGCTCAAAAAACTTGATAAAAGCGGCAATGGACGGAGAGAGAAATCAAGCAGGAAGAGGAGATAAATGAGAGGAGACTATGGCGTCGAACTTCAGCCTTTCAACTCGGTCGTTAGCCAACATCAGCGCACGGAGGCCCTGGACGGTGGTGGGCCTGTGGGTGGTAGGACTAGTGGCGGCGATGTTCCTGACCAGCACGCTATTGAGCGACGTGCTGACGGACAAATTCGACTTCGCCAACAACCCCGAATCGAAGCAGGGATTCACTCTGATAGAGGAACGCCTGCGGGGCGAGATTGGCACCAACGAAGTCGTGATAGTGGACTCGACGACTCGCACGGTGGACGACCCCGCGTTTCAGCAGGCCGTAACAAATATCTACCAGAGCCTAACGGCCCTGGGCCCTGACGTTATCCGACAGGAGACTTTAAGCAACTACTACCAGGAGAGGAACCAATTCCTGGTGTCCGAGGACCGCAAGACCACGGTCATACCCTTCACCATGGCCGGGGACTTTGACCAGGCCAGCGATAACATCGACAAGGTTGCGGCCGCGGTGGACGAGGCCAAGGGTCAGCAGACCGAGTTCAAGGTGTTGATGACAGGCCAGGCCACGGTAAGTCTGGACTTCAAGGAGGTATCGGAAAAGGACCTTCAGAAGGGTGAGGCCTTCGGCGTTCCCATCGCATTAATCATCCTGGTCATAGTTTTTGGAGCGGTAATAGCGGCGCTGGTGCCGCTGGCCCTGGCCATCGCGTCCATTATGGTGGCCCTGGGAGCGGCGGCTATAGTGGGCCAGGCTTACGAGCTGTCCTTCTTTGTGACCAACTTCATCTTCATGATCGGCCTGGCGGTGGGAATCGACTACTGCCTGTTCATCATAGCCAGGTATCGTGAAGAGAGGGCCAAGGGGCTGGATAAGGTAGCGGCGATCACCAAGACAGGGAACACGGCTTCCAGGGCGGTGTTTTTCAGCGGCATGACTGTTCTGTTAGCCCTGGTAGGCATGGTGATAGTGCCTTCCAACGTGTACATAGCGCTTGGGCTGGGCGCCATATTCGTGGTGGTGGCGTCGGTGGCGGCGTCTTTGACTTTGCTGCCTGCCATCCTGAGCCTTCTTGGCGACAAGCTGAACTGGCTTACCATACCTGTTATTGGGAAAGGCCAGGCGCACTTTGACCAGGACGTGAGAAGTGGTTTCTGGAACAGGCTGTCGCGAGGCGTGATGGCGCGGCCGTTTCTGAGTCTTCTGGTGGCGGGCGGACTGCTAGTCGCCGCGCTGATTCCCTTCTTCTCGCTTCATATCGGCTTCGCCGGCGTGTCCACTTTCCCGGACGGAATCGAGTCCAAGGAAGCGTTCCTAATCCTGGAAGAGAAGTTCGCGCAAGAAGACACGACGCCCGCCGAGATAGTGATCGACGGCGATGCCAATTCGCCTGCGGTGCTGGCGGCGGTGGACAGGCTGAAGACCCGGCTTGAAGGGGACGATGTCTTTGGCGCGCCAAGGGAACTAGAGGTCAACAGCGCAGGCGACCTTGGAGTGCTGGCAGTGCCGGTGATGGGCGATTCCGCCAGCAAGGAGTCGCAGGAGGCCATCCGGCGGCTGAGGAGCGATTACGTGCCCGAGGCCTTTGCCGGCGTGCCTGTGGAGATCAGCGTGACGGGCGAGACAGCCTTCAACATCGACTTCTTCGACATGGCTAAGGGCATCACGCCCTACGTGTTCGTGTTTGTGCTGGGCGTGAGCTTCCTACTGCTGATGGTGGTCTTCCGATCCATTGTGGTGCCTGCCAAGGCTATTGCCCTGAACCTGCTATCAGTGGGGGCGACCTACGGCATCGTGGTGTTGATTTTCCAGGATGGAGTGCTGGCGGACGTGCTGGGGTTCCAGCAGCACGACAGTATTGAGGCTTGGATACCGCTGTTCCTATTCTCGGTGCTCTTCGGCCTGTCCATGGACTACCATGTGTTCTTGCTCAGCCGAATCAGGGAGCGATACGACCAGACGAAAGACAACGCTGAGTCGGTGGCCTTTGGCATCAGGTCTACGGGACGGCTTATCACAGGCGCGGCGCTGATAATGGTGGCGGTGTTCTGGTCCTTCGCCGCGGGCGACCTGGTGGGCTTGCAGCAGATGGGCTTTGGGCTGGGCCTGGCGGTGCTTATCGACGCGACAATAGTGCGGTCGGTGCTGGTGCCGGCATCGATGAAGCTGCTGGGGAATTGGAACTGGTACCTGCCCAACTGGCTGGGCTGGCTACCAGACCTGAGGGTGGAGGGCCCGAAGTCCTCGGAGATTCCGGCGGTGGCCGGAGGCTCCGACGACTAGGGATTAAAGCACAAATTTACTGGCCCGCCCTGAGTGACGGGGCGGGCCAGTTTTTTATAGAGCGTAGCGTTTTAGCAGTTCACGGGCGATGACGAGTTTTTGAATCTCGTTGGTGCCTTCGCCGATGATCATGAGGGGAGCTTCACGGTAGTAGCGCTCGACGGGGTAGTCTTTGACGTAGCCGTAGCCGCCGTGGATCCGGAGGGCTTCCAGCGTAACCTCTCCGCAAACCTCGCTGGCGAAAAGCTTAGCCATACCGGCCTCCAGGTCCGCGCGCAGGCCCTGGTCTTTTTTAGAGGCGGCGTCAAGGGTGAGTAATCTGGCCGCCTGGATCTTAGTCGCCATGTCCGCCAACTTTAGCTGGATGGCCTGATGCTCGGCGATGGGCTTGCCGAAGGCGCGGCGCTGTTGGGCGTATCGAAGGGAGGCCTCCAGGGCGGCCTGGGCGACGCCGACGGCGCGGGCGGCGACGTTGATGCGGCCCGCCTCCAAGGCGCTCATGACCTGGGCAAAGCCCTTGCCCTCCACACCGCCGACGAGGTTGGCATCTAGCACAGAGACGTTTTCAAATAGCAACTCGCATGTGTCCAGGCTGCGATAGCCCAGCTTGTCCAGGTCTCGGCCCACGGAAAAGCCTGGCGCGCCTTTTTCCACGATAAAGCAACTCATACCGCGATGGGGCGGCTGGGCGGACGGGTTGGTCTTGGCGAGGACAGCGAAGAGGTGGCCTCGGCGGCCGTTGGTGATGAAGAGCTTGGAGCCGTTGAGGATATATCGGTCGCCGTCGCGGCGGGCGGTGGTCTGGAGGGCCTGGACGTCGCTGCCGGCGTTGGGCTCGGTGAGGGCAAGGCCGGCGCGGATGCGGCCGCGGGCCATAAGAGGCAGCCACTTCTGTTTTTGAGCATTTGTACCGTATTGGGCAATGACATAGGCGGCGACGTGGTGCGTGCCAATGGGACCGGTGAGACTCATCCAGCCTTTGGCTAGTTCCTCGAAGATTGAGGCGAAGGTGATGTAGTCCAAGCTGAGGCCGCCGTACTCTTCGGGGATAGTGATACCGAAGAGGCCGAGGCTTGCCATCTGGTCAACGAGGTCAGTTGGGTAGACATCGTCGTGCTCAAGTTGGGAGGCGACGGGGAGGACGTCACGCTGGACGAAGCTGCGGACGGTGTCCAGAATTTGGTGGCGGGACTCTTCTGAGACGGGATAGGACATAGGCTCAATCTCCGAGTGGTGGTGCCGATGAGTATAGGTGTCGAAGGGACATGGGGCCAGAGCACGTTGACCCGTGGATAGTCGGAACGTAGAATGCAGGCATGCCAGCGATGCGGGAGGCGGCTATGACATCGAAATCAGGATACGTTCACCCAGAGTTTCTCGTCGATACAGCGTGGGTGGCGGAGCATATGAACGATAGGAACGTGCGCATCGTGGACTGCGACGTGCCTGAGCAGTACCAGCGGGCGCATATTCCGGGGTCGGTGAACCAGCCAGACCACTATCAGAAGGACCCAGCTAATAACAAGGTGCACATTCTGGGGCCGGAAGGCTTCTCAAAATTCATGCGAGACTTGGGAATCGGCAACGATACGCTGGTGATAGGGTATGACAACTCGAGAGGGTTGTATGCCGCGCGGCTGTGGTGGGCACTGAACTACTATGGCCATGCGAACGTCAAGGTGATGAACGGCGGGTGGCGAAAGTGGCTGAGCGAGGGTCGTCCTATCACCGACGCGCCGACCAAGGCGCAGCCCGCCGACAAGTTCACGGCTAAAGCCAACGCATCGCTAATCGCCACGGCGGAGCAGATGAAGGCGTCGATAGGGAAAAAGGACTCGGTGATATGGGACGTGCGGAGCCAAGGCGAGTACACAGGGGAGACGACTCGAGGGAATAAACGGTCGGGGCATATCTCCGGCGCGGTGCACCTGGAGTGGCTGGAGACGGTGGATAACAAGACGCATCTGCTGAAACCAGCGGACGAGCTAAGGCGGCTGCTGGAGTCGAAAGGGATAACACGGGACAAGCGCATAACAACGCATTGACAGGCTGGCATCCGTGCGGCGCACGGCGCGTTTGTACTGAAGCTCCTGGGTTACCCCGACGTGAAGGACTACGACGGCTCGTGGGCGGAGTGGGGGAACCGGGAGGATACGCCGATAGAGCGGTAGCCACTCCCTCCTTTCCCCCCGATTGGCATCGGGATCTCATATTGAAGTGAATCAAGGAGTTCGACCTTAAGGGAAAGAGGGTTAGAACACCGTGCGCGAAGCCGATTGGCGTTATTTTATCTTAACTGCCCGCAGCGCTAAAAAAAGGGGAATTTCCGCGCGGGCACGGTTTTCGCCACGGGCGCGGGGGCCGGCCTGGGTGGTCTTGTGGGAGACCCACTCTTCTAGGGCGCTAGTCAGAAGACCGACGGCG
This sequence comes from SAR202 cluster bacterium, assembly GCA_016872285.1. NCBI lineage: Bacteria > Bacillati > Chloroflexota > Dehalococcoidia > SAR202 cluster bacterium. Next base: position 24,807 of record VGZZ01000031.1, read on the forward strand.
GCAAGGCCGTTGACGTAAGAACTCACAGGACGATGGTAAGTCCAGGTGACGGCTTTTTCGGGGGCTTTGAAGGGCCGCATGTCGATGGGGATTTTGAGGGGCGAAAGGTAGTGGTCGACGCGGCGGTACTGGAGCTTACGGGCCTCCTCCCAGCCCCAGGCGCTCTGGCGAGGGATGCGGAAGGCGGGGTGCATGATGACGGCGACGAACTTCCCGCCAGGCTTGAGCACACGCGCCACCTGAGTAAAAACGTCTTCGACCGGGTCCACGTTTTGCAGGCCGAGGACGCAGACGGCGGCGTCGAAGGCCGAGTCCTGGACTTTATCGAGGCAGCGGATGTCATCGACCTGGTAGTCGATGGCGCGGACGGAACGTTGTCGCGCCATACCGATGAGTCGCGAAGACAGGTCAACGCCGGTAACGCTGGCGCCGGCGCGGTGAATGGCGCGGCTGACGACGCCCTGGCCGCAGGCGAGGTCTAGGACTCGCTCTCGGGGCTTGATATCCAGCAGGCGAAGGACACCAGGAATAATGACCTGCTCATGAAATTCGGTGCCGCGGTCGGAGACCAGGGTGTCGTACCAGTCGGCGACGTGTTCCCAGGAGGGATCCTGGGGTTTTGGGGCTTGCAGGGAGGCGGGGCGACCTGGGTTAGCGAAGCGGGGCCGATGGGCGCGGGAGCTTGTGGGGCGTCGCGCATGCGATGGGGCGGGGCGGCCTGGGCGGGGTCGGGGCGGGAGGTTGGGTCGATGGGAGGTCATGGGGGGATTGTAGCATGGGGCGGGGATAAACTAGGCGGTAGCGCCGCCAGCGGAGGTGCGCTGGAATTCAGCTTCCTCAAGCATGCGCTGGAGGATGGGGTGTGTGGCTTCATTGCGGAGGTCCAGGGACGCGATGGAGATGGCGCGGAAGAGGACGCCGGTGCTGACGTCGGCGTCGATGGACTGGCCGAGGGGAGGGACTTCTAGCCCTAGGGCCTGGGCCATGAACTGGGCGCAGTATTGGCCGACCTTGGAGTTGTAGCATCGAGTTAGGACTCGGCCTTGGTGGAGGAGGGTGACGCCGGATTTGGTGTGTCGGAGGGTGACTCTGACGCTCCGACGAGGGATGTTGACGAAGTCCTCGGCATACTGCTCCCAAGCTCTTTTGCGGCTTATGGACATGGGAAGTGTCGCAGCATCTTGATGTTTCCAGTCAAACGTCTGATGCGCTGTACATACCTTGTCATAATCGGGATACCATCCCCTGTCCCCTTTCCCGACTGCATCGGGACTGAGTACAGCCTGCTGGAAGGGGAAGAATAAATAAGATCACCTCAACATCCCCTAACCCCTTCTTCTTCCCGATTTACATCGGGACTGGCTCTTTGCAATAGGAGAAGAAGGGGTACCTGAGGAAACCCCTAAGCCTCGCCTGTTCAACGGATCGAAGTCTCTCACGAGCCTGCCCCTTCCGTAGTAGAAAAGAAGCGGCTTATGGACATGGCGGGCTAGAGGCCTTCAGCTTTGGCTTCGGCGAGGCGTTCTTGGACGAAGGCGATGACGTCGGCGGCGAGCTCTAGGGCGCGGCCGGCCTCCAGATCGTCGAAGACATCGGCGGGAATGCCGCCGGGGAGGTAGTTAGGGTAGCGCGTGAGGTTGTAATACTTATCGAGGAAGATGGCGCGGGACTTGATGGTGTCGAAGAGCATCTCGAAGGCTTTGGCGTCCTCACACAGGTCCGCCAGAGCGTGGCCCCAGACGGCTTCGGCGCCGCGATAATAGAGGTAGCCTTTGACGGCCTTCTCGCCGGCCTGCTGGGCGAGGAAACAGGATAGGCTGTATCGCTGGCCTTCCTTGGCAAATTGGGCGTCGTCTATATCGCGCTCGGCTTGACGGAGCCAGCGTTCGCCCTCGGAGCGGCGGTCAGGCGTCATAGACCACCTCGCCACGGCGGATAGCGCGGCCCAGCTCGGTGTCGAAAGGCTCGACAGCGTCGAACTCCTCAGGCGTGAGATGGATAAACTCGACGGCGACGCGCGGCCAGAGGTGGCCGTAGAAGAAATCGGGACGTCGGACAAAGGGGCGGTCGTCGTCGAGGACCATGACCAGCTTGAGGCTGGTGTCGACTTCGATGGAGCCAGGGTAGAGGGGGTTGAGGAGGATGCATCGCCGCACGCCGAGCTGTGGAAGCTCCTGAATCATGCGGTCCAACTCTTCTTGCAACATGCCGGCGCGGTGCTGGGAGAAGCCCAGCATCATAGGCATTAGAGTTGCTCTCCAGTGTTGGCTGTTACAAGTTCTACTGAACCCAAAGAGGAGAAGCATTTGAGTTGTTGGTAGTGGTACAGATATTGTAGTTCCAGGGGTTACCCCTCATCCTAACCTTCTCCCGCAAGGGGAGAAGGGATTTGCTTGGTGCCCGTCAGTCCTTCCGTATGGTTCAGGCTTCAATTAGCCCTACTCCCCGGTGAGGATGACCATGTAGACCTCCTTGGGGCCGTGGGCGCCGATGACCAGGGTCTGCTCAATGTCGGCGGTGCGGCTGGGGCCGGTGATGAAACTCATGTAGCTGCCCATGTCTCCCTGTCCTTTATGGTAGGCGAGGCGCCGCAGGAGATACAAGTCGTCAAGGCTTTCGATGACGTCCTGGGGGCGGACGAGGGCAACGTGGACGGGCGGCATGAGGGGGGGGAGGCGGGAGACGCCCTGGCGGGCGAGGATAACGGCGGTGCCCGTCTCGGCGATGGCGTAATCGACGCCGGTGACGCCCAGGTCAGCCTGGTCGGGGGGGAAGGAGCCGCTGGAGGCGTGACCCCTGGACATGACCATGAGTTGGGTACCAAGGCTGATCAGGAGGCCGTCAACGGGCACGCTTTGGAACACGTCTTGTTCAGTCCTGACGACGCGTTGGACGCCCTTGGACTTAGCCAGTTCTCGAACATAATCGAGGGCAGCCTCGGAGGTGGGGGCGAGGTGGACGTTCCAGCCTCGCAGGGCGGCGACGCGGGCTAGCTCTTTGATGAGGCGGGGCCTGTCTTTTTGGAGGCGCGGTAGGGTAGCATGGGCGCGTTTTTCGAGGGAGGCTAGGGGTTCCTGAAGCACGGGGTAGGGTTGGGCCGGTGGCGCACCA
>VGZZ01000032.1 GCA_016872285.1 SAR202 cluster bacterium
TGGTGGATCAGGCGACAGCCCCAGCTTCAAGGCGCCATCGACTACATCCGGCGCACGCCGTCGATTCGAGACGTGATTATTTCCGGCGGCGACCCGCTGACGGTGGACAACGACGGCCTGGAGTGGATACTGGCCAACCTGCGCTCCATACCCCACCTGGAGGTCATACGCTTCGGCACGCGGTTCCCGGTGGTGCTGCCTCAGCGAATAGACGAGGGCTTTACGCGCATCTGCGACAAGTACGGCCCGGTCTGGCTGAACACCCACTTCAACCACCCCAACGAGATCACACCCGAGGCGGGCCGCGCGACGCGGGAGCTGCTGCGGGCCGGCGTGCCTGTGAACAACCAGTGCGTGCTGCTCCGCGGCATCAACGACTCGGTGGAAACGCAGCTCAAGCTTAGCCATGAGCTGATGAAGATACGGGTGCGTCCCTACTACCTGTTCCACGCCGACGACGTGCGCGGCACGGAACATCTGCGAACGCCGGTGGAGACGGGTATAAAGATCATTGAGGGTATGCGTGGCCACACCTCCGGCCTGGCGGTGCCCACCTTTGTAGTGGACGTGCCGGGCGGCGGCGGCAAGATACCCTTGATGCCGAACTACCTCATCTCAATGACCGAGGATGAGATGGTCCTTCGCAACTACGAAGGGCTGGTCTTCCGGTATCGCAACCCGAGGCCGGTCTCTGCCAAGCCCAAGAGTTCCAGCGGCAGAAAGAAGGCCAATAACGGGTCTAACGGACATTCCAACGGCAACGGGCACTCAAACGGGAAAGGACATTCCGCCAATGGCAGCGGGCAGCCCGTGCGGATAGTGCTTGGGTCCGGCAATCAAGGACTGACGCCGCGGCTGCAGCGCCGCCAGACTGCTCTGGTGAACGCCCATCCCAAGGTTCCCGCTGATGTCCAGCCTTTAACGGGGAACGGGAGCGCAACCAACGGCCATAGCTAGGCAAAACATTGCTACAAAGCATCGCAAGACAGGGCAGCTTAGGCTGCCCTGTCTTGTTTTATGCGGTTCCACCTGACACTTGGCCGAATACGTCGTTATTAGTTGTGAGGGGAAAAGGGGACGTTCCGGCGTGGTTATCCCAAGTTTCCACAGCGGAGAAGAGAAATGATCTCAAACTCTTTTCGTCTGATAGAGGATAGAAACGTAAAGGTTGATTCCAAGGACATGTTTTCCGGCCTGCCGGAGGGTGTGTGGGTCAAAAGGGTAGAGCTGGACCGGGACTGCAGGGCGCTGCTGCCTACGTATTGCCTTCTTCTGAGCATTGCCGGCAAGAACATTCTGGTCGATACGGGTTTGGGCCAGCCGGATAACGGGACGCGAAACGGGGAAACAATAATCGCGCGTCACATGCTCTTGCAGGGCCTTAAGACCGCCGGGCTGGGGCCTTCCGACATCGACTTTGTAATCCTTACCCATCTTGAATCGGACCACCTGGGCGGGTGCGCCCGCCGCGACAGCGATGGAAACCTCTTCCCCAGCTTCCCCCGCGCCCGCCATCTGGTGCAGTCCCAATGCTGGAGTGAGGCCATTTCCTCCTCAAACACGGAGGTCTCTCCTGAAGAGGCGTCCACCAGGTCTACTTCTTTCATTCCCTTGAGAACTTTTTTCAGGTCCATAGGTTCGCGAAGGGCCAGCCACACGTCCGGGGCCTTCTCGGCGCCGTTGCCTTCCATGCGCAGAAGCCTAAGAGCGGGGTTCTGGCACAGCTCGGCGACAAAGTTCACCATCTGACGGGGCATGCTGTGGGAGTTGAGGGTAAGCTTGACCACGCCTTGATACAGGTCTTCCTGCTCAGCCTGGCTTACCGCGGGCTGCGCCACCGGACTAGGGGCGCTGATGGAGGGGATTGGAATTGAGGCGGCGGCCTGCTGCGTCGCCGGCCGCTGGATGGAGGCGGCTTCCTTCTCAAGGGCGCCGATTTCTTCCGCCAGGGCCTCTTCCACTATTTTCTGGGCCTGGCCGCGAAGGGCCTCCATGAGATGCGCTTTAGCTTTATGAAGGACGGTTTTGAACTCATCCTTCATGGAAAGGGCCTCTTTACCCAGCACTTCGTTCAAGACCGCTTCCAGGGGAGTGGTGTGGTGCAGCGCCTCGTCTTTAGCGGAGAGCGATGCTTGGCCCGGCTGGCCCTTAGAGGAATTAGCATGCATGGCGGCGCTCTCTTTTAATGGATTGATATCGCTGTGGGGCATCATCGCCTCCTTATATATGGGACCCAGGCCTTCAGATGGCCAACCAGCCGAGACGCACGGCGGTGACGACGGCGTGGGTCCGGTCGTAGGCGTTGAGCTTGCTCATTATTAGCGTCAGGTGGTGCTTAACGGTGCGCTCGGAGATGCTAAGCCTGTCGGCGATGAGTTTGTTGGAGTTGCCCTCAGCCACCAGGGCCAGGACCTCGCTTTCACGCTTGGACAGGGGCTGGGCGGGGATGACGACCTTGGTAGTCTCCTGGGGCCGGATAACAATGCCCCCGTTGATGTGAAGTATTCGCAGCAGAGAGCCAAGGGAGTTGTTGGCCTGCTGAGTTGCGGCGGTCTCCCAGGGGGCCGCCGATGTCCGTTCCATTACCTGTACTGCGCTCATATCTGCCTCCTTGTCTTCCCCTCCGCCGCCCCACGTCACATTGCAGCAGGCTAAGGCCGTGGACTAAGACGGGCGTAAAAATATCGTTAAAAAACGTTAGAGTTTGAAAAACGGCCTGTTAACAGGGGATGAAAGGGAGGCTGGGGGAGGGCTTGATAACGCTGGAGCGCGTAACCGGCTCCGGGTTAGGGACGGTGGGCAGACAAAGGCTGGTTAATGGTTGACTTCTGTGCGTCGGAGAATGCTTTTGACCCTGGCGATGAGTTCCCTTGGAGAGAAGGGCTTGACTACATAATCATCAGCCCCGGCCTCCAAGCCTCTGGCCAGGTCTTTAGGGCCGCCCAGGGCAGTGACAAAAACAATGGGTACGTTGTTGCTTTGGCGTATCTTCTGCAGGCGGTATAGCCGTCCATGACAGGCATCATCAGGTCCATGAGGATCAGGGACGGCCGGGAGTTGTACACGGCGTCCACGGCTTCCTGGCCGTTGCGGGCTTCGCGGACGTCGAATCCTTCCGACATGAGGGCCCTGCGCTCCAACTCCAGGACCAGTGGTTCGTCATCGACTATTAAGATGACGGGCTTGTTTTCTTCAGCCATACATACCACCTCGACACCCATGGTAGGGAATCCGCCCACGCGTTTTCAAGGCCTAACCCCTTCACTTATATTAGCGGGCATTATATTAGCCGTATAGTGGCAGAGCTATTAGACCACGAAGGCCAGGGAAAATCTATGGTGCCTCCACCTCTCTTCTATCATCCAGGCTTTGCATCATTAGAGCGTGCGCAACTCGCGTAACCGTGTACCTAAAACCCCTAGGTGCGGGGGTGCGGTTTTGTTAGCATCTTTTAATTACATAACGCTATCCAAATCAGCTTAGGGAGAATTCACATGCCTGACGGGGGCATTGGCTTCTTTCTGGTCCTGTTTATCATCACGGTAGTCCTGTCCGCGCTTTTTTCGGCCTCGGAGGCCGCGCTGCTGAGCGTGCAGCGTGTGAAGGTGCAGCACATGGTCAACACCGGCGTAACCGGCGCGCAGCGTATGGCGCAGATGGTGGAACACCCGGAGCGTTTCCTGCCGACCATACTGGTGGGCAACAACCTGGTCAACAGCGCGGCGGCCGCCCTGGGCACCATTATGGCGGTCAGGCTCATTGACAACGAAGGCGTGGCGGCGATAGCGGCGACTGTAGGCGTAGCTATAGTCCTGACTATCTTCGGCGAAAGCGCGCCAAAAACCGTGGGGTCAAGGCTCAGGGAGGGAATGGCGCTTTCTATCACCACTCCTATCCTCTGGCTGGAACGCCTTCTGTATCCCGTAGTGGCGCCGATTCAGGCGATGAACAGGTGGGTCGCCGCCAGGCTGGGCAATGTATCCGCCAAGGACCTGGCCGCCCAGGAAGAGTTGAAAGTTTTGATTTCCCTGGGCAAAGACAGCGGCGCCATGGAGGAGACGGAAGCGGAGATGATGCTGCGAATGCTTCGAGTGACAAACCTGCGCGTGGGCAGCATCATGACGCCCCGGACGGAGATCATTTACGTTGAAAAGGGGATGCCCCTGTCCCAGTTTCTCGAATTCAACGCGCGCCAGTACCACAGCCGGTTTCCTGTGTATAACGGTGACGTGGACGACGTGGTGGGCCTTCTGGCGGCCCGTGACGTGCTTCAAGCCCTTGGCAAGGAGCAGCTCAACCCTGACGCGTCGGTCACACATCTCATGCGGCCGGCGCATTTCGTGCCCGAAACAAAGCCGGTGAGCGAGCTGTTATCGGAGATGAGGGAGAAGGGCGTTCCACTGGCGCTGGTGGTTAATGAATTCGGAAGCGTGGCGGGCCTGGTGACTTTTAAGCAGCTGGTAGGCGAAATTGTGGGGGAGCTAAAGGAAAACGAGGAGGAACTGGAGTTCAAAGCGGTGGACGAGCACACATACGCCGTCAAGGGCGGCACCAGGATCGACGTGCTGAATGAGAAGTTGGGGCTGGACCTGCCAATGGGCGACTATACAACCATTGCGGGTTTTGTATTGAGCGCGCTGGGACGGATACCTGAGGAAGGGGAAAGTGTGGGTTATCGCGCCCTGGACCTGAAGGTGACCAAGATGAGGGGGCCTAAGGTGGAGGAGGTGCTGGTGCAGCGCAGCCCCGCGGCTGAAAAGGCAAAGCATTAACCTAGGCGAAGGCCAGGGCTAAAGGCGCTTCCTTCTATTCGATATCGCTTTCTTCTTGGCTTCGTACTCTTTTGGAGTGATGATACCGTCCTTGAGCAGAGAAGACAGCGCGTTTAGCTCGTCAGGCGTGTCGCGATAGATGCTACCGTTGGCCTTTGGCATGGCGACGACGCTGGAATTGATCTCCTGGACGCTGGTGAAGCCGCAGTAGCCCAGGCACAGGTCAAACTCCTTACGCAGAAGCTCCAGCATTTGGCTGACACCCTCCTCGCCGCCCAGGGCCAGGCCCCAGAACTGAGGCCGCCCCACTAAGGCCGCGCGGGCGCCTAAAGCCAGGACCTTGACCAGGTCGCTGCCGCGGCGGATGCCGGAGTCAAAGTACACCTCCATCTTGCCGTCCACGGCCTTGGCAATGTCCCGCAGGGTCTCGACGGATGAGAGGGTGGAGTCCACCTGGCGGGCGCCGTGGTTGGAGACGACTATGCCGACGGTGCCATGTTCGAGACACAGCATGGCATCTCCCACGGAACGGATGCCCTTTATAACCAGGGGCAGCGACGTGATAGAGCGGAGCCAGTCCAGGTCGTCGGTGGTGACGTTGGCAGTCGGAGGCCTGCCGCCAAAGAAGTCGCTGGGGTCGTACTTGGGTCCCATCAGCTTCCGAGACTCCGCATCCATAAAGGTCCCCTGGACAGCGCCGCCGTGGTGATGGAACTCGTTAATGTCGTCGCGCTCCAGCGAGTTGGGGACGGGCGTGTCCACGGTTACGCAGACGGCCTTGTAGCCTGCCTTCTCCGCCCGCCTCACCAGCATAGCGCTGAGCTTCCGAGACATATGGTAAAGCTGGAACCATAGAGGGCCGGCAGCCGCCTGGGCGACCTCTTCCAGGGAGCGATGGGAGCCGGTGCTGAGGGCCATCAGAACGCCCGCCTTGCCGGCGGCGCGGGCGATGGCGACCTCCGCCTCCGGGTCGATGAACCCCTGACCGTTGGCCGGGCCGATCATTATGGGAAAGCTGACGCGCTGGCCCAATACGGTGGTGCTCAGGTCACGTTTGGAGACGTCTCGCAGCAACCCCGGGCGCAGGGAGATGGCGTTGAGGGCCTCCCGGTTGCGGCGCATGGTGATTTCATTGAAGCTGCCGGCCTCGACAAAATCAGCCACGTCGTGGGGCAGCGCTTTCTTGGCGCGGACTTCAATGTCGTCAAGGCTTACGGGGTCAAGGCGCATGAGCCGTCTCCTAACTAACCGTGGTATTGCTACTCGCCGCGCAAATGATAGTAATCCACGCTCGCGGAGTCAACGAGGGGCATTTGACAAGGTTATGCGGCTTGGCTAGGTTAAGGCCCAGCATTCAGCGCTTGTTTTAAAAAGGAGGCCTGTTGTGGCGAGGAAAGTAATCACAAATTCAGAAATCGCGGGGTCCCCTGCCTATTCACCAGCGATACAGGTGGGGCCGATGGTTTACGTGTCCGGCGTCGGGGCTAAAGACCTGACCAAGGACTGCAAGGGCCAGGCGGAACAGGTCTTCGCGCATATAAGCAAGGTGCTGGCGGCGGCAGGCTGCGGGTTTAAGGACGTGGTGAAGATACAGGCCTTTATCGCCAGGCAGTCGGACTATCAGACCTATAACGACGTGCGACGGAAGATATTTCCCAAGGACCCGCCCGCCAGCACCACGGTGGTGACGGGGCTGGTGAGGCCGGAGATGCTGGTGGAGGTGGAGGTTGTGGCATATAAGGAAGGGGCGAGCTGGTAACGACTCGCGCGTCTCTCTAATCCCCGTCTAAGGCGGCGCCATGGCGATAACTATGGTCCGGGTCCCTATTGACAGGCTGGAGGCCTTCACTTTGCGCGCCTTCCGTGCCATGGGGACTTCAGAGGAAGAGTCCGTGTTATGCACTCGAGGCCTGATTCAGAGCGAGATGCGGTGCCACCCGGGGCAGAACCAGGGGGTTCGTCGGCTGCCCGTTTACCACGAGCGAATAAGCAAAGGCTGGTACACCCTGGGCGCGCCCTTTCAGATAGTAAAGGAATCGCCGTCGCTGGCGCTGGTCGACGCGCACAATGGGCTGGGTTCCGTCATGGGACAGCGGGCTATGGCCCTGGCGGTGAGGAAGGCCAGGGTGTCAGGGATAGGGACGGTGGTGGTGCGCCATAGCACGCATTTCGGATCGGCGGGGGTCCACGCGCGGCTGGCGCTGGAGCAGGACTGCCTGGGCGTCGCCATGACCAACGCCGGGCCGGAGATACCGGCCTGGGGCGGCAAGAGCGAGGCCGTGGGCACAAACCCCTGGGCCATCGCCGCGCCCACAAGCGGACTCTTTCCTGTGGTGCTGGATATGGCATGGACTATGGTCGACATGCCAAAGCTGCGCTGGCTTTCACGAGAAGGGGAAACCCGCATACCGAAGGACTGGGCGCTGGACGAGGACGGGAACGAGACGGAGGACCTGAGCAGGGCATTAAGGGGAATCGCGCAAGGCATTGGCAGGCATAAAGGGTACGGCCTGGCTATGATGACGGACGCGCTGACTGGCGTTATCGGCGGCGGGGCCTTCGGCCTGGCGCCCTACTCAAATCCGGCGGCGCAGGACGTGGCCCACACCTTCGTCGCGCTGGACATAGCGTGGTTCATGCCGGTAGCCGAGTTCAAGTCACGCATGGACGCCTTTGTGCGGGAGGTGAAGAGCAGCAGGCTGAGGCCGGGGTTCACGGAAATCCTTGCGCCGGGGGAGCTGGACTACCGGAAAGAGATAGAATGCCGCCGTGTGGGGACAAACCTGGACCTGGAGCTGTTCGAGTCCCTGCGGCGGCTGGCGGAGGTGCTGAAGATTAAGTTCGACATAATCTCTTAAGAGGCTTTTAGCCTTCACAAAGAGCTTGAACGTTTGCTTGTCGTATTGTGTATAATGGTGCGCCAACACACTTTGAGAAGTGGACAACGCGGCCAGCTTGAAAACAAGCGACTCGCTCTTTTAAATGGTTACGGAAGCCCCGGCTCGGGCCACAGAGAAACCAAAGAAACGGCGATGGCTCTGGCCCATCCTGGGGCTTGTCGCTATCCTCCTGTTAAGCATGATACTGACTTGGCTCCTCAGCCCGGTGAGGGTAGACGAGCCGGTCCCGGCTACAGTCAAAACTGACGACGAAGTTTTCGTCGCGTCCAAGCCCGGCGCCGCGGGCGCGCTGGTAAAAAGGATCCATGTGGTGACACCCGGCTCCGTCATTCAGGTGCCGGACGGGAATGAGGCCTTCCTATTTATGCAAGGCGGCGTCATAAGCCGCATCGAAGGCCCCGCTGAGGTACATCTAGTCGAATCGCGGCGCAGCATCGACGCGCCGTCGGCGCTTCAGGCGATACTGGCGCAGCGGGGCGGAGACGACCCCACCGGCAAGACCAAGACTGAAAGCTCGCTTCGCCTGGAGGTGCTCTCCGGCACAGTAATCCTCAAGGGGTTCACGTCACGGCCCAACTTCGCTTTTTCCATCAAGGCCGGAAGCCTGTACTCGCGTCCGGAAGGGTCGGCTTTCCAGGTATCGGTGCGGCATGGCGGCGAAGTATGGTGGGATACGTTGGAAGGCCAGCCCGTGGTGGGGATGGTATCGGGACCTGAGGGGGGGCGAGTCGCCGGTGGTGGTGCCGGCGGCGCCTGCGGGACGGAGGCTGGCGGTGCCCGCGGTATCGGCGGCCTCCAAGGGGTCTGAGCAGTACGGCAAGCTGTTGGCCAGCATGAAGGCCATGGTGGACGGGCAGAGGGCCGGGAGCGGGATTTTTGAGGCCGACGGCATCAGCTATCAGGCGGCCACGGACGAGTCCGGGATAACGTACCTGGCCGGCGTTGTGCCCGTACCCGCGGTCAGTGAACCTGTCGAGACCTTCGCTTCCGAGGCCGTGGAGGCGCAGGCGGTGGAGGACGCGCTGGCCATACCCGGCCTGGAGGTGCGGCTTACCACGGACGCGGACCTGAAGGAACTGCTGCCGCCGGGCATGGAAGTGCATATTATGCCGGGCAACCTGGCTAGGGTAACTCTGCGAGGAGTGCCTTACACGGTGCGCTTGGACGCCGTGGGCGGTCGGCTGGAACTGCAAGGGTTACCCCTGGGGCTGGACCCGTCAGGGTATTTGAAAGACCTGCCGGCGTTGCTTTCCGTGGAGACGGATGAGGGCGTGGCCAGGTCATACTACTTGCCGGAGGAGGAAGCGCCGCCCGCCGCCAGCGCGTTCAACCAGATCACGGAACAGAAGGCGCTGCCGCATTCAAACCCCTACTTTTCCAGCATCCCCACGCCGCTGCAAGTGTCCCTGGACTGGAAGGTGGCCGCGGGCAACTTCATATTGATTGTGTGGCTGGCCCTGGTCATTCGTATATGCATTACCACCACCAGCAACATTATCGGCTCCAATGAGGCCTTTCTTAGAAAGTACTTGAATCCTTTAATCTCTTTGTTTCAGCCGACAATGAAATACTCTCAGTCCGTAGTCTCCCGCGGGCCAAGGGTGCTGATTACGTTCACAGGCAGCTTCCTATTCCTAATGCTGGTGAACGCCGTCTTGTTCTCATTCCTGGACTTGAAATTCAAGCCCTGGTCCGGCGAAGGTCTGCGGGTGCTGCCGGTGATACTGGTGGGCAGCGTGGCCGCCAGCATGGTAGACCCCCTGGTTCGTGCCCACGTCATGACTAAGTGGGGCGTGAAGCATAATTTCGGATTCAACCCGGGCGGCCTGACCCTGGCCGCATGCTGCGTGGCCTTCTCCAGGATTATCAGCCTTTCGCCAGGGCTGATGTTTGGAAGCTCAGGAGGCCTGAAGGGGCCTATGGACGGCCAGCCTGAGGAGAGGAAGACGCGGCTGATATTAATAGGCATGGCGGCGACGGCTGTGCTGGGCGTCGTTCTCTGGCTGATAACGCTGGCCCTCCCCCTGGTGGCCAGCAATCCGGTTTCCGCCAGCTTTTTCCAGCTCTTCCGAGGCCCCTTCGGGTTCTTTCAGGACGTTTGCCTAATGGCCTTCGGCGGCTGTCTGACCAAATCTTTCTTCAGCCTTCTGCCGGTGCCCAAGAGCTCCGGCTTGACAGTAGCCAGCAAGTACAGAGTTGGATGGGCGATAGCATTTCTGGTCTCGGGTTTCCTTTTCTTCCATCTGCTTCTCAACAAGAACACCGGCATAGTGAAGCTGATACAGGATAGAGGAGAGCTGATGTTCACGCTGGTAGGGCTGTCCCTGTCGGTCACCCTCACTCTGTACGCGTTCTCCAGAATGGCCACCAAGAAGGCTGCCGCGGCCAAAGCCTGAGGAAGAAGATGCTGAAGCCAAACCGTGTTCGAGACGGAATAAACGGGTGGTTCGACCGCCATGAGGTGATGTGGGAGTGCCTTATGGCGCTCCTGGCGTTGGTCTTTGTGGTGACGGCGTTTTTGCCCAGGGACCCCACCATTCGGGCGCTGGACATAGGCATATCCGTCCTGTTCGTTGGCGAATTCGCGGTCAGGATTGCGGCCGCGCGCTCCCGAAGCCACTACCTGCTTCATCACTGGATGGACGTGGTGGCACTGGTGCCGGCCATCCCCGGCTATGAGGACGCTTCGACCGCACGAATTGTCAGGGTGCTGCGGCTGCTGATGATACTGCGCCTGCTGGGCGCCATGGACAGGATTCTGCATCACGTCAAAGGCGTCACCGCGCAGCCCGGCCTGACTTACCTGATTGGCCTGATAGCGATAATGGTGGTAGGCATCGCGGGCATTAACCATCTAATCGAAAAGAATACGAACGAGGGCTTCGATTCTTATAGCAAGGCCCTCTACTGGGCTATGGTCACGGTTACAACCACCGGATATGGCGACATTGCCCCCAGGACGGAGATGGGCAGGGCCATGGCTACCATGCTCATGGTGGGGGGCCTGGTGCTTTGGAGCTTGCTGACTGCCAGCGTCATCAACTACATCGCCGGCATAGCCGCGTCCAGGAAGCACCACTCTGACAAAGCGATTGAGGAGATGAAAGCGAAGCTGGATAGGCTGGACTCGCTCAGCCGCGACGAGCTGGTCTCTTTTAGAGGCTCGGTGGATGCCCTGGTGGAGAGCCGTTTGGGGGCTGGGAGCAACGGCCGGTCCCAGGAGAAAACAGAGGCCAAGGGCAAAGTCTAGGGCAAAGGTCTATTTCTTTCCCTTGTCGTCCTTGTCATTAGCCCTATCGTCTTTGCCGCCCTTGTCATCGCCTTTGCCGTCTCCGGCGCCTTGACTGTCCCCGCCTTGAGAGGTGGAACCTCCAGAAGCGCCGGCGCCTTGAGTGTTGCCACCCTGGGAACTCGAACCGCCGGAGCTGCCGCCGCTCCCCTGGCTGCCGCCCGATTGGGGCTGAGGATTGCTTTGGGAGCCGCCGGTGTTTGGAGGCGCGGGCTGGTCATTCTTGCCTTTATCATCCTTTTTGTCTTCGCCGCCTTTGGCGGGGTCGTTGGAGCCGGCGGGAGCCTTATCTTCCTGCTTGCCCGTGTCATTATTGGAGCCTTTATTATCAGGCTCTTTCTTAGGCTCATCCCCGGCGGGCTTACCCTTATTGTCATTGGATCCCTGGTCCTTTACGGGGTCGGCGCCGGGCTTCTCATCTTTGCCGGACTGCCCTTGAGCGTCGTCTTTATCGGGGCCTTTATTTTCGCCTTTGGAACCGGGAGATGATACCTGACCCTCCGGTTTGTCCTGGGAGACCTTCTCCTTATCGTCCTTATCCTTCTCGGAGAGGTCGTTGGGCTTATCAACTCTTTCCTTTTCAGCTTTTTCCTTTTCAGATTTTTCCTTATCGGCCTTCTCTCTTTCGAACTTTTCCTTCTCGTCTTTTTCTTTTCGCTCCTTCTCCTTCTGTTCCCTCTCCCTTTGCTCCTTCTCCTTGTCAGCCCTGGCTGCCAGATCATCAGACTTGTCGGCCCTGCCCTTGGCGTCTTCCTCGCCGCCGCGACCCTTTTCCTGGTCAGATTTTTCCGGATCTTTGCCTTTGGGTTCCTTAACTTTGCCGTTGGCATGATCAATGTCCTGGCGGCGCTGCTCGACATCATGGGAACGCCTAGGCTTCTGGAGGGAGACCAGGGCCACTTCCGACGCGCCCTGGCCTTAGCCTCTGTCCTTGCCGGCGGCGACACCCTTATCCTCCGCGCCGCCCTTGTCTTTTTCCTTCCCTTTATCGAACGCTTTGTCGTCTTTCTTTTTCGATTTGGCCTTTTCAGTCTTCTCTTTTTTCGCCGCGTCACGGCCGCAGGCGGGCCTTACGACGGTATCCCGACCTTCCTCCGGCTCCTCCAGGGCTTCCTTGGCGCCCGGACCCTCGCCATGAGAGGACAGGACTTCTTCTACAGGTTCGTCGTCAATCACGATGGCCGCGGTCTCCTCAGGCTCCGTCAAGTCCGGGACTTCTGCCTGCGAAGAGGGCGCGGCGGATATGGTTGGGCCTAGGCCGGAGTTTTCCACCAAGCCCGTAACATCGCCGGGCGCGGCGTCTTTTAAACTGACGACTTGAAGATTGTGCGAGGGCAGGTCCGCGGAGGACGGCAGCGGAATCCCAAGCGATAGAAGCCGATTGTACAAGTCCTGGTCGACGGCAGCTTGCTGGGCTATTCGCCCCTACCGCTGATGACAGAGAGGTGTTCCCTGTAAGGTTTTCGACGCCAGTGGAGCTTGCGGCAAGGACCGCGGCGGTCGTGTAAAGGAGCTGCTGGGAGGCTGGCGATAGGGTGGAGTCTCCGGAAAGGGAGATGGATAGGCCCGGGGCTGGCTCGACTACATTTATCGATGGGGTGTCACCCTCCTCGACTTTTACCACCACCGCGCTGCCCTGCTGCAAGTCCAGCGATACGGTCTGGCTGGCGGAGTCCCGGTTGACCCAGGCGGACCCTTCATACAAGCCGATAATCGACGACGGCGTCTCCAGCAGCACAAAGCCGCCGTTAAACTGCTGGGCGTCCACATATAAAGCGCCATCGTTAAGGGAGAGGTTATAGATGGGCGAAGTCTCGGCGGCGCCGGCGAAACTGAGGGACTGGATGGAGAGCTGTGAGCTGGCGTCCAGGAAGACCTTGCCGCCGCCTGCCAGGGAGACAAAGGCCTCGCCGTTGGGTTGGGTGCGAAGGCCGTAGCCGGGGGACAGGGACTGGCAGGAGGTGGCAGACTTCCAGCCGGCGGCGCCGGCCCGCATATCCACGTCTCCGCTGAGAACATAAAGCGTGGCCTGAGGATGGGATGTCACCAGGGTCGGGAGGTTGCAGCCGAAAAGGAAAAGCTACGCGAAAAGGGCTATAAGCCCCTTCTGAAAGGAGGCGCTGAATAGACGCGAAACCAGGCTGTGCCGCACAAGCAGAGGCCCACCGTAAGCAGGAATTGCGACTATTGTATTGTTTATTGGGGATTTGTCAAAGCAAAGCAACAATCCGACATGCCACTCGGGCATCCGGCTAAATGAGCGCGTGTTCGATTAGGCTTTAGTACGGCTCTACGAATGCGTAGGTCTTATTGGGGAACCCCGCTTTGGCCGCGGCCAGCAGCTTCTTTAAAATGTTGGAGGAAATTCCTTCATGACGCAGCACATAGTTGCTCAGGCCCAGCCTGTCGTCGTAGCTGGGGTGAATTGTGACCACGCCCAGGTCCGGCTGAAGGCCCTTGGCCTGCTGGATGACGCGGTCCGACATCAGGGGGTCTGGGAGCGTCACCACCAGGGAACGGGCGTCGGCAATATTCGCCCGATTTAAAACATGCGCCGAGGTGGGATCGCCCTCGATAAAGTGGAAACCGTTTTGCTTAAGGGCGGCCAATCGAGACGCGTCCTGTTCGATGACCACAAAAGATACGCCGTTCAGGGCAAGGGTCTGGGCCACCTTCTGGCCCAGAGAGCCGTATCCGCAGACAATGGCATGTTTTCGCAGCCCAAGCCCTGGCAAGGCTTTGAGGCTCTCCTTCAACCCTTTCAAGAGGGCAGGCAGACCTTGCGGTGCCTTGCTGAAGATAGGCGCATACTGGACAAGAATCGGGTTGAGGGCTATGGAGATGACCGCGCCCGCCACCACCAGCGAGAACATTTCAGCGCTCATGATGCCGTGCGTCATGGCGAGGTAGACCACCAGGAAGGCTTCTTCGCCAATCTGCCCCAGGACCAGAGCAGTGGGTAGGGCATCCTTTCTGGAAGATTTGAAGAATGAGAAGACAAGCGCGAGTATGCCAACTTTGCCGATAATAATAGAGGCAAGAAAAAGAGCAACGATGGGGATGTTGGACACCACGTAACTCACGTCCAGCAGCAAGCCCAGGGACAGGAAGAAGAAGATTACGAAAAGGTCGCTGATGGGGGAGAGGTCTTGCCGCATGCGTCGGCCCATGGCCGACCCTGCCACCACTACGCCGGCCAGGAAGGTGCCGATGGAGAGCGACAGCCCCATGTGATGCGCCAGGTAGCCGGTGCCGATGGCGAAGAACACCCCGCCGATGACGAAGAGCTCCTGGCTGTTGGCGGTGAGGCGGTTGAGAAGACGCGGGGCCAGCCTAGCGCCAACGTAATAGACCACTACCAGGAAGGCCACGCTTTTCGCCCCGGTTATCCCTAGAGACATGAGCCCTTGTTCCGTCGATGAGGAAAACGCGGTCAGATAAATAACAGCCAGGACCAAGGCGACGTTCTGCACAAGGGAAAAGGCAATAGCGGTGCGCCCGTGGGTAGACTCGGACTCATTTCGGGCATTGAGAATCATGATGGTCGCGGCGGTGCTTGACAGATAGATGACTATGGCTATGAGGCTGATTTTGCTGAGAGGCCAGTCGGTAAGGGCATAAGCCAGGGCGACAAGCGGGACCATCAAAAGTAATTGGACGGCGGGACCGATCAATACGGACCAGGGCATCTTTTTGATTTCGGAGATGGGGAACTGGGTGCCGGCCTGGAAGAGCAAGAAGGCGACGCCCAGCTCCGCCAGGGCTTGTATTTGAATCCCTTCAGTTAGAAGGGCAGTGGCGAAGGGCGCCAGCACTATTCCGGCTAGCAGATAGCCCACCATGGGCGGCAGCCTGAGGAAGCGCACCAGATATCCGCCCAGGAAGGCGGCGGCGACAGCCAAAATAAAGCCCGATATTGGGGTAAAGGTATCCATAGCGATTGGAGGTGGGATGTGCTGGGGTGCTATCTAGCACTTAGCCCGCTTTCCATCCTCAGAATTATGTACTTTTCCTTAACAAGTTTTATATATTGATAGATGAGAGCCATCAGAAAACCTGGAGATTATACATCAGCGAGCCTAGCAGCAAGCACGGCATCTTTTACGAATTTTATCCAAATTTTAGAATTTTACGAGGTCCAAAGCCTTGAACCCAGCTCAAGTCCTCAAGCACCCTCTCCCGGTTCCCGCCAAAGCGTCGCATCATAGAAGGCTTGTATTCTTGAACCCCACCATAATCGCGGCCGCCGTCTTCGTCGCGGTTATTGCCGGGTTCGCGATGCTGGCGATTTACACCGGGCTGGCGGTCTATGCGTCCATCCTGGCCATTGGTCTCGCCCTGGCTTTGCAGAAGTATGTCTCCAGCTACTTTGGCTTTTTCATTGTGCGGTTCTCCAACATCTTCAACATTGGAGACCGCATCCGCATGGGCAATATAAAGGGCGACGTGAAACACATAGGACTGTTCCACTTTGTGCTGGAGGAGGTGGGCGAGGACGAGAAGCTGGGCGGGGAGCTGACAGGCCGGATACTTCATATACCTAACCTAATAGTCCTGGACCAGCCGGTCCTCAACTATTCCAAGAGCTACTCCGCCGGCGACGAACTGGTGGCCTGCGACTATATCTTCGATGAGATACGCATACCCCTGTCCCTCAAAAGCGACGTGGATGAGGCGTCGAAGCTCTTTGAAGACATCTTGAAGAATGCCGACCAGTCGATCATCGAGGAGAGCAAAGAGGCCTTTCGCAACGACTACCCGGAGTTCCTCAAAGAGGCGGAGGAAGGGCCGCGCATTCTGATGCACCTGGAGCCCCAGCGTGTGTGGCTGAAGGGCAAACTGGTAGTGCCTGTCCGGACTCGCAATCACTTGAAAAGCCAGGTCATAAACGAATTTCTTCGGCAGATTAAATCCAGGGACAGCATACAGTTGGCGCAATAGCCCTCTGAGGCACGGGGCGGGCTGGCTTTAGCGCGGCGCCGTGATACAATACGCCCCGCTATGTGTCCCGCATACAACAAATCGAAAGCATCCTCCTTGCGCCCCGCCTTTGGGGAACGGGTCTGATAAAGCGCCGCCTTGGCTGAGTCACGCCGCTTTAAAGTAAACACCTTATCATCGCTTCGCCACCGCAACTTCCGGCTGCTCTGGCTCAGCACGCTTTTCGGCAGCAGCGGCCTCTGGATTCAGCAGACCTCGGTGGGCTGGCTGACATACCTTGTTACAGGCTCGCCCTTCCTGCTGGGACTGGTCAACGGCATCCGCGCTATTCCCCTCCTGCTCCTGGGCCCCCTGGGAGGCGTGGCCGCCGACCGGTTTGACCGGAAGAAGATGCTCCTCTCCACCCACCTCTTCCTGTTAGTCACGACGGCGTCTTTCGCCACCATAGTCTTGCTGGACAAGGCCAACATCTGGAACATCATCGCCTTCACGCTGCTGACGGGCGTCGCTTGGAGCTTCAACATGCCCACGCGCCAGTCGACCATCGCCACCGTGGTGCCGAAGCAGGACCTGATGAACGCCTACGCACTGAACGCCTCGGGCGTCAATATAACGCGAATCATCGGCCCATCGATAGCGGGAGTGCTCATCGCGGTGGTAACGATAGCGGGCAACTTTTATCTGCAAGCTGCTACTTATGTAGGCGTGACGGCGATGGTGTGGCGAATGAAGGTGCCCATCGGGAGCCCGTCGTCGAGCAAAGCCTCGGTGTGGCAAAACTTGAAAGAAGGGCTGCGATACGTTTGGGCCAGGCCATCGATTCGCTCGCAAATGTCCGTGGCCCTGATACCTGTCCTCATAGGCATGCCCTACGTCGCATTATTGCCTATCTTCGCCGGCGACATTCTGGACGTGGGCGAAATAGGGTTCGGCCTTATGATGGCGGCGCCGGGCATTGGCGCGCTGGCGGGGACGCTGACCATTGCCACCCTGGGCAACGTGAAGCGAAAGGGCCTGACCATGCTGGGGGCGCTGATGGCTATGGGCGGCACGCTGGTGCTGTTCTCCTTCTCTCGATGGTACATACCCAGCCTCTTTCTGCTGGGCGCAGTGGGCGCCTGCCAGATGGTATATATGACAACGAACATGACGCTGCTGCAAATGGACACGCCCAACGAGTTTCGAGGCCGCGTGATGGGGGTGTGGACGTTGAACCAGGGGCTTCAGCCGCTGGGGAGCCTTATCGCGGGGTCCATGGCCGAGGTGTGGGACGCGCCGACGGCGGTGGCGATTATGGGAGCCTGCGTCATTGTGTTTTCCAGCCTGGCGTTCTTTAGGCTTCCAGCGGTGCGGACGGTCTAACCGGCCTTAGCTAGGGCTGGGCGAACAGCCGCCCGTAACCTTTCACCGGCTTTAGCACACCGAGCTTCTTAAAGGTTGCCCAGATGGTGGCCTGGTTCACCGTCACGACGGTCTTGTTCAGCTTGCGCTCCAACTCGTCCACGATTTCCAGGGTGCGCCAGGCGGTGCCGGGGAGGAAGATAGTGTCGGCCTTAGTGTCCGCCAGCTTGGCGACGTAGCTGGCA
The DNA here is from genome assembly GCA_016872285.1 of SAR202 cluster bacterium. Classification (NCBI taxonomy): domain Bacteria; kingdom Bacillati; phylum Chloroflexota; class Dehalococcoidia; species SAR202 cluster bacterium. Next base: position 17,489 of record VGZZ01000032.1, read on the forward strand.
ATATACGCGGGCTCTTGGTCCCCAATAATCGAGTCGTGGGTGCGCTGCTGCATCGCGGTCTCACCCTGGGCCTGAATTACCTCGAAGCCCTGGCTCTCCAACAACGGCTTGAGTTTATTCTGCAGCAAATAGTTACCGTAAGGGCCGATGACGCTGAGCTTGCGGGCCTTCACATGCTTCATGGCTTCGACGGACGCGGCCACGGCGGTGACGGCGGGGAGGCCGCACAGGCCGTGGATCTGCTTGGTGACTTTATGGTCGTACTCGACGGTGCCGGCGTGGTAAGTTCCGCTGGTGCAGCCGTAGGCGATGATGTCTAGATTGGCGCTGGCGAGGTACCGCACGGCACGCTCGATGTCGTCATTCATGCTGCGCAGGTAGGTGCCGTCGCCGCCCCCGGGGGGCGTCTTGACGTCGTTCCAAAGCCGCTCGCTATGATACGTCACGCCTTTAGGCACCATGGCGGCGAAGTCGGGTTCGACGACCTGGTTAGTGGACGGGATGAGGACTCCGATGCGCAAGGGTCTGGCCATTAACTCTCCTTATTGGCGGCGGATTCGGCGCGGCGTCTAAGCTGGCCGCAGGCGGCGTCGATGTCGACGCCTCGCTGGACGCGCTGTGTGACCTGGACGCCTGATTCTTCCAACACCTGCTTGAATGCGCGAATGCGGTCCTTCTTCGGCCCTTTGAAGCCCAGGGCTTCGACGGGATTAAAGGGTATCAGATTCACGTGACAGTTCATGCCCTGCAGCAGGGCGGCGAGTTCTTGCGCGTGTTCAGACTGATCGTTAACGCCTCGAAGCAAACAGTATTCAAAAGTGAGGCGGCGGTGCGTCTCGTTGAAATAGTCCCGGCAGGCTGACATTAGTTCTTTGATATCCCACTTATGCATAGTGGGGATAAGCTGGCGTCGCAGCTCGTCGTTGGGAGCGTGGAGGGAAATCGCCAGGGTGCACTGGAGCTTTTCTTTGGCAAGCCTACGGATGCCCGGCACGTATCCCACCGTGCTGACCGTGAGGTGGCGCATGCCAATGCCGACTTCGTCGTTCAGTAGATGGAGGGCTTTCAGGGTAGCGTCGTAGTTCATTAGAGGCTCGCCCATGCCCATGAACACCACATTGCTGACCCTGGCCTGGGGGTCGGACTCGCGGGCGACGTCCTGGACGGTCAGCACCTGGTCAACGATTTCGCCCGCCGTCAGGTTCCGGGTGTAGCCGCTGAGGCCGGTGGCGCAGAAGGCGCACTTGACCGGGCAGCCTACCTGTGTGGAGACGCAGCAGGAATAGCGCTCTTCGTAAGGCAGCGCCACCGATTCCACTTTCTGGCCGTCGGCAAGGCCTAGCAGCAGCTTCACAGTGCCGTCTTTGGCCTGCTGCCGGGTTACAATCTCGGAACGGCCTAGAGCAAACTCGCGCTGAAGCCTATCGCGAAGGCCCTTGGAAAGGTTGGTCAACTGGTTAAAGTCCCTGGCGCCCCGCTTGTAGAGGGCGTCGGCCACCTGCTTGCCTCGATAGGCAGGCTCGCCCAGGCCTTCAAAGAGCGACGACAGTTCCCCGTCCGTTAGACCAAGGAGGGGCTTGAGGCCGGCGCCAGTTGCAATTTCAATGGACAGGGTCATGAAAGAATCATCGCACAGGGGCAGTCCTTGGACAAGGCTGAAAGGAGTATAATGAGCGCAAAACCTAGCTGAGAGGTTGCCGGCATGAACCAGGATAAACTTAGGAAGTGGGGGATTATTGGGCTGGTCTTGTTAGCTTTTGCCGCCGTGGCTTATGTTTTCTCCAGGAAGCGGAGGGCGTAAGCGTTTCCGCCTTTATGTGTAGCTTTCGACTAATCATCAATTCATCGGACTCGTGTCTTTGAGCAGCCCCTCGCCCAAAAAATCGGCGCGATCGGGCTTTTTCTCGGCCCTGGCCTTTCCCGACTATCGACAGCTCTGGTTCGCCACCGCCACGGCCCAGTCGGCGGCGTGGTCGTTAATCGTCCTGCGCGGCGCGCTGGTCTATCGCCTGACGGACTCCAACGCGTGGGTAGGGTTCGTGACCATGGCGGCGCTGCTTCCCGGACTGGTAGTGACGCCCATGGCGGGGTTCCTGGCGGACCGATTCGACCGGCGGCGGGTGCTGGCGGCTACCTACGGCTTGAACCTTGCCAACAACCTGGCCCTGGCCTTCCTTACCATCTCCGACAACATCACCCCAGGGCTTATACTCATTCTGGCGATAATGAACGGCTGCATCCGCGCCACCGAGATGCCGACCAACCAGGCCCTGCTTCCCAACCTGGTGCCCAAAGATCGGCTGCTGAACGCCGTGGCGCTGAACCAGCTTATGCAGCAAGGCTCTCGAATGATCGGCCCGCTGATTACATTGCCTATCATCAGCTTTATGGGGCCGGAGCCGGCCTTTGCCGTGCCCGTAATCCTATACGGCCTGGGCTGGACACAGATACTAAGCATTCGCACCAGCTCGCGGGGCGTGGTCGAGGCCAACCGGGGCATGTTCTCAAACCTGTCGGCGGGCATCAGGTACATATACGCGCATCCAATTGTGCTGTCGATTATCGCGGTGACTGTGCTGCACTGCGCGCTGACCATGGCCTTCGAGTCGGTGTTTCCGTACTTCTCCCGGGCGCAGCTTGGCATGACTACGGAGAAGGACCTGTTCCAGGGGCCGACGTATTTAATGATTGGCGTGGGGATGGGCGCTATCCTTGGCAACCTCAGCCTGGCGCGTATCGAAGACCGCAAATTTAGAGGACGGCTATTTCTTATCCTCGGGATACTGAGCGGCCTGTCGCCCATCGGACTGGCATTGGCGGGCAGCATCGAGCAGGCGATGTTGGCCGCCGCGGGAATCGGCGCCAGTACGGCGGCGTTTATGACGTTGAGTCACGGCATGGTGCAGGCTATGGTGCCCGACGGCATCCGGGGCCGCATCATGAGCGCTAACACGTGGCACGTGCAGGGCGCCATGGGCGGATTCAACGCTGTCAATGGCCTGCTGATGGATGTGTCGTGGATGACAGCGCCTCGATTGCTAATTGGGACCGGACTCATCTTTATCGCCATTGTTTTAGTGAGCCTGGCGGCGGGGCCGCTGCGGAGCATCTACTCCCGAGGCACCGGGGCGGCGCAGCCCGCTCCCGAGGCCGCTCCAGCCTCCTAGCCAGCAGGCTGGAATGGGCGGCTTGTTCCCCATAACCAGGCAGACATGCGCCTAGCATTTACCCAGGGCAGTTCCCATAAGTGGTGGGCGGCAGGGGCCGCTGGCCTGGGTATCGTTACCACGGTCATAGACCAGCAGAGTGTCAACGTCGCGCTGCCGGCCATCGCCGACCACTTTGACGCCGAGCTGCCGGTGGTGCAATGGGTGACGGCGGGCTACATACTGGCTATCAGTGTCCTCATCCTGCCCATGGGCCGCCTCTCCGACGTCATCGGCAGGAAGCCTGTTTTCGTGGGCGGGTTCTTTGTTTTCGTGCTAAGCGCCCTTTTCGCCGGCCTATCCGATAGCCTGGGCCTGATAATTTTCGCCAAGGTCATCCAGGGCCTCGGCTCCGCGATGATCCAGGCCACGTCCATGGCTATCATCATCTCGGTCTTTGGGGCCAACCAGCGAGGCGTGGCGTTGAGCCTGAACAACATGGCGGTGGGCGTCGGCAGCATTTCGGGGCCGGTGCTGGGCGGCTTCCTCATCGACGCCCTGGACTGGCGCTCCGTCTTTTTCATAAACGTGCCGGTGGGCATCGTCGGCGCAGCAGCCGCTATGCTGATACTGGACGAGAGCAAGTTTGCCAGGGCGGTGCGAAAAAACGGCGGCTTCTCCTTCGACTGGGTGGGGGCGTCGCTGTCGGCGGCAGCGCTGCTGCTATTCCTTCTGGGGTTGAGCAACGCGAACAAGCTGGGGTGGGACTCGCCTTTCATCATCGCGTCACTGGTGGGGTTCGTGGCGGCACTGGGGGCTTTTATCTGGTGGGAGGCGCGGACGCCGGAGCCGATGGTAGACCTGAGCTTCTTCAAAAACCCGCTGTTCAGCCGTGGAATGCTGGCACGCGTCATATCCTTTACCAACATGGCGCCGGTGCGCTTCCTTATCCCCTTTTATCTTATCGCTGTCCAGGGATACAGCGCGAAGCAGATGGGTCTCATCATTGTGGTCAGCTCGGCGGCCATGTCCTTCATGTCGCCGCTGAGTGGTTACCTCTCGGACCGGTTTGGCAGCCACCGCTTTATCGTCATCGGAATGTTGATGGCGACAGCGGGGCTTTTCGTGCTGGCGCTGCTGAACGAGGGGTCACCTCTAGGTCTGGTGGTGCTGGGCCTCTTCCTGCATTCCGCCGGCCTGGGCATTTTCATGACGCCCAACAACAGCGCCATCCTCGGCACAGTGGACCGGGGCCGCTACGGCATCGCGACGGCCTTTGTCAGCCTGACGCGAAACGCCGGACAGGTCATCGGCATCGCTATCGCGACGGTGGTGGTTACGGCGGCGCTGCAAGCCGAGGGTTACAGCGCTAGTGTTACCGCCGACCAGAGCCTGGACGCGGGCGAGGCCAGCGCCTTCGTAAAAGGCCTCCGCTACACCTTCTTATTAATGGGAAGCTTCCAGGTGTTAGCCCTGCTGGTGTCGCTGTTCAGGGAACGGGCTGGCGTTAGAAAGACGGCCGCTGCAAGTACGCCGACGTCAGCTTCCTCGGAATGAACTGGCCGTCGCCTGGCTTTCCCAACAGCTTCCCGCCCTCCACCTTCACCTTCCCCCGCAGCACCACCGTCGCCGGCCACCCTTCGACGGGCCAGCCCACCCACGGGCTGTAGTCGCGGACGTGCAGGTCCTTCATCGTCAGCTTTTTCTTGACGGACGGATCGATGATACAGATGTCAGCATCAGAGCCGATAGCGATGACGCCCTTGCGGGGGTAGAGGCCCAGGGCCTTGGCGGCGTTGGTGGCGGTAACGTCGGCGTAGCGCTCCAGGCTCATCCCGCGCTTGAGCACGCCTTCCGAGTACATTATGCCCATCCGGATTTCGATGCCGATGTTGCCGCCTCGCATGTCCAGCACATTCTTGCCGGCGATTTTGTCCTCATAGTTGGTAAACCCGCTGTCGGTGGCGACAAAGGTCAGGTCGCCCTGGAGCAGTCCCTTCCACAGGTTCTGCTTGTCCTCCTCATACTTCAGCGACGGGTAGGTGTGGTACTTCATGCCGTCGGGTTCTTTGTAGTTGTCGGCGTTGAAGCTGAGGGCCAGGGTCAACACTTCGCCATACACCGCCATGCTTTCACTCCGTGCCTCCTGGATGGCCTCCATACCGTCGCTGGCGGTGACGTGGACGAAATAGAGACCGACGCCTGTCTTCTTGGCCAGGCGTATCACGCGGCGGAAGGCCATGTCCTCGACAAGTTTGGAGTGTATCTCGTGGGCGTTGAACCAGTCCCATCGCCCCGTCTCCTTGGCCGTCAGGTAGTTGTACATAACAATCTCATCGTCCTCGCCGTGGACGGCCAACATGCCGTTCTCCCTCTCCATACCGCGCATGAGGACTTCCAGCCGCCCCATATCGATTTTCGACACCACGCTGTAAGCAACTTTCAGGGGGCGGATGTTGGTGGTGAAGACCTTGACCGATGGAAAGCCGGCGCGGACAAGCTCGCCTACGCGATTGATGGAGTCGGGCGAGTTGGTGTCGGTATAGACGATATGCGAGCCGTAATCGCAGTAGCCCTGGCCCTTCCACACGCTTAGATAGTCGGTGACGCCCTTGACCAGGTCGCCCTCCTTGGGCGCGGGGGCAAAGTCCACCACCGTCGTCGTCCCGCCCCAGATGGCGCCCAGGGTGTGGTCGATGGGGCCGGGGTTGGGCACGCCGGGCACCACCTGCGGCATGCCGGGCTGCATATACGAGGCGGCATGGATGTGGGACTCGACGCCGCCGGGCACTACAATCTTGCCGCCAGCGTCGATGGTGCGTTTGGATTCCAAAGGTACCGCCTCCGGCGACGCCAGGGCCACAATCTTCTCGCCGATTATGCCCACGTCCCACTTGCCCGCGCCTGCGGGGGTAACAACGGTGCCGCCTTTAATTACTAGGTCTAGCATGAAAGCCTCCTAATGTTGTCAGTTACTTATATCTTTGGCCGCTTGGTGTGCCAGTCCGTCGCCCTCTGGTAACCATCCACCAGTTTCAACAGCGCGGCCTCGTCAAAGTTTCGACCCCCCAACTGGAACGAGAGCGGCAGCCCGCCCTTGGTGAACCCGCAGGGCGCCACCACTGCTGGATGGCCGGTCGTGTTGTAAGGCCGCTGCAGGCGCGAGGCCAGCGCGCCGATGTCTAAATCTACGCCCTTGAGCGTGAACTTGAAGTGCCCTAGGGGTGGCGGCGGCAAAACGGATGCTGCCGAAAACAGTGCATCCACCTTCTCTAGGGCCGAGTCTATCTGCTGGCGGATTCGGCTGCGCGCTTCTGCACCTTTTATATAGTCGATAGCCGGCACCTTGGCGCCCCACTCGACGCGCAGCATCAGGGTTTCGGGGTAGTCCTTGGGCCAGTTTTTGAGTTGCGGCTGGTAATATGCCGAAGTCTCGGCGTGGGAGAGCATGGAATGGTATGTGTCCACCTCAGGCATAGCAGGGATGGACACCTCCTCCACCTCGCAGCCCATCTCTTCGAACACTGTCAGGGCCTTGCGGCTGGCGCTTTCCACCTCGCTGTCCAGCAGGTCCCAGAAGTGCTCCTTGGGCACGCCGATTCGCATACCGCGAATGTTTCCACTGAGGCTTCGAGAAAACTTTGGCACTGGCAGGTCGGCGCTGAAGGGGTCCCTGGGGTCATAACCGGCGATGGCTTCCAACACTATGGCATTGTCAAAGGCGGTGCGGGTCAGCGGGCCAACGTAGTCGTTGGGGATGCCGTAGACGGCGGAGCCGTAGCGGCTGACCCGGCCAAAGGTGGGCTTCATGCCTACCAGCCCGCAGCAGGCGGCGGGGTAGCGCACCGAGCCGCCGCCGTCGGAGCCGACGGAGCCTAAGTCCATACTCGTCGACACCGCCACCGCCGAGCCGCTGCTGGAATAGCCGGGAAGTTTGGTGGAGTCCCAGGGGTTCTTGGCGTAGCCGAAGTATGGCTCGGGCATGAACTCGCCATAGACGGGCGTCGTCTTGCCTACAATAATTGCGCCGGCGGCCTTGAGCTTCGCGACCATGGTGGCGTCGTAGGTCGGGACAAACTTTTCCAGCTTCTTCTCGCCGCTGGCGGTGCGGATACCCTGGGTGTAAAAGATGTCTTTCACGGACATGGGTATGCCGTGGAGCGGCCCTCGATACTGGCCCCTATCGATTTCCGACTGGGCCTGCTTGGCGGACTCTAGAGCCTTCTCCGCCGCCACGGTCACGTAGGCGTTGAGCTTGGGGTTCAGGGCTTCGATACGCTTCAATGAAGCCTCGACAAGCTCCACCGAGGATATCTTCTTGCTGCGCAGGAGGCTGGCGGCGTCGAAGATGGTCAGCGATTTGAGGTCTATCGGCATTGAGACCTCCTTTTAGTTCTTGGGATTGTGAACGCCCGTTAGTTTACTACCAAAGCGGCGTCTACACACCAACCTTGTGCATAAAGCCTGCGAGTGGTAGGGTATCGGCGTCCTGACAGCGACCGTTGGCAAGGAGATGAGCTCATGGCGACCTACGGCGGCGGCAAGTTCAAGTACGAGTCTATAGACGAATGGGCCAAGCTGCCCAAGGGCTGGCAGTTCGGCATCTTGGTGGCGGTAGCAGTCGACTCCCAGGAGCGAGTGTATGTGTGCCACCAGCGCGAGGACCCGCCCATCCTGGTCTTCGACCGCAACGGCGACTACCTCACTTCGTGGGGCGCCGGCGAGATCAACGAAGCCCATATCATGTACATCGACGCCAACGATGTGATCTATCTGGTGGACCGTGGCGCTCATACCGTTCTGAAGCTATCGGCGCAGGGGAAGAAGCTGCTGGAGATAGGGCGGCGCGGCCATGCCTCCTACACCGGCGTCACCGCTTTTGGCGCGATGCCGAAAAAGGCTGCGGGGCCTTTCAACATGCCGACTCGCATGATGCCCTCGCCGGGCGGAGACCTTTACGTGTCCGACGGCTATCGCAACTCGCGAGTCCACAAGTTCTCAGACAAGGGCAGCCTCATAATGTCCTGGGGCGCCGCGGGCAAGAAAGAGCCGGGGGAGTTCCACCTGCCCCACAGCCTGTGGGTGGACAAGCAGGGCAAAGTGTATGTCTGCGACCGCAAGAACAATCGCGTCCAGGTCTTCACCGGCGATGGCGAGTTTATCGACCAGTGGCCGAATCTAAGCGGCGTTACGGATATCTTCATGGACGCCAACGAGACAGTATATGTTCACGGAAACGGAAATACCGGCCCCGACTCGTGGACCGCGGTGATGGACAAGAAAGGAAAGACGCTGGAACGATGGGACTCGCCCCAGGGCCACCAGATATGGGCGGACCGCCGGGGGGATATTTACCTGGCGGTGACCTGGCAGCAGCGGGTCATGAAGATGGTAAAGAAGAGCTAAAGATTACATAAAATCGGAGGAAAGATGGGAGACATAAGGATCAATCGAGTTAAGAAGAGCTTGAGCGAAGGTAAGGCGACCATGGTCTTGGGCGGTCTGCAAACCCCCGAGACCATCGACTTCCTGGGCCAGTTCGGCTTCGACGGCATGTGGATAGACACCGAGCACTCGCCCAACGATTTCGACATGGTGGCGCAGATGTGCCGCGCCTGCAACCTGTGGGACGTGGCGCCATTCGTGCGAGTCTCCGCCAACCAGCACTGGATCATCAACCGCACCTTCGATGTCGGCGCTGTGGGCGTCATCGTGCCCCACAGTAACACCGTCGAGGACGTGAAGGCCGCCGTCAACGCGGCCAAGTACTGGCCCAAGGGCCAGCGCGGCTCCTCTTCCACCCGCCACTCCTTTGGCGTGGACAAGGACTACTACAACAAGGCCAACGAGCAGACCATGGTGGTGGCCCTTATCGAAGAGTACCGCGCCATCAAGAACCTGAAAGAGTTGACCAAGGTTGAAGGCGTGGATGTATTCCTCATCGGCCCTGGCGACCTGTCGCACACCATGGGCCTGCCGGGCCAGGGCAGCCACCCTAAGGTCCAGGCGGCGGTGGACGAGGCCATCGACATCATCGTTAGTAGCGGCAAGGTGGCCGGCGCGACGGGAGCATCCGGATCTATCGCCGACCTTTATAAAAAGGGCGTGCGGTTCTTCTTCCCCAACTGGCAGCCCTGGCTGGGACAGAAAGCAAAGGAATACATGGCCGAATTC
>VGZZ01000033.1 GCA_016872285.1 SAR202 cluster bacterium
AGAAGGTGGCCCTGGTGGCCTGCATGCGCAAGCTCCTTACCATCCTCAACGCTATGCTCAAACATAAGACCCCTTGGCATCTTTCTCCTAAGGTGATTTATGCCTAACTCTAAAGACGGTTGCTGAGCGGAGTCGGTACTCGGACGCAGTCGAAGAATCTGTGCTCGCTGCCAACCTCATCTCATTGGACAGGTAATGGGTCTACCTTCCTCTTACTTACGTATTGAGGGGACCGAACCCTGGCCCCATCTTCATTGACGCCCCTTCGCCCCTGATGTTACCCTTTATTAAGCCAAAGTATCCGACGGGAGCCCCGGAATTTCGGGGCTGAGAGGTCCCAGGCCATCGGGACGACCGTCTGAACCTGATCCGGGTAATGCCGGCGAAGGGATGGAGCGCCAAGCCAAAAGCCATTCCCGCCAGGATTACCCTGGCGGTTTTCTTTTAAGGGAGGCAAACGTGGCTGATTATCTGGAAATAGCGGGCAAGCGCTTCAACTCTCGACTCATCGTCGGCACCGGCAAGTACCGCACCAACGACGACATGGTCAGCGCCATCGACGCCTCCGGCGCCGAAATGGTCACCGTCGCTATCCGTCGCCTCAACCTCGACAACCCCAACGAAAAAACTATCCTCGATTATCTCGACTGGAACCGCTACACCATCCTTCCCAACACCGCCGGCTGCAAAACCCTGGACGAAGCCCTCTTCGTCGCCAAACTGGGCCGCTCCGTCACCGGCTCCAACTGGGTGAAGCTGGAGGTCATCCCCGACCCCAAGTACCTCTTCCCCGACCCTGCCGAGACCCTCAAGGCCGCGGAGCGCCTCATCAAAGAAGGTTTCGTCGTCCTCCCCTACATCCACGCCGACCCTGTCCTCGCCATGCGTCTCCAGAATGTCGGCTGCGCCACTGTCATGCCTCTAGGCTCGGCCATCGGCTCCGGCCAGGGCATCCACACCGCTGAAGAGGTCCGAATCATCATCGAGCAGTCGAAGGTTCCCGTTATCGTCGATGCCGGCCTTGGCGTCCCCTCCGAGGCCTCCCAGGCCCTGGAGCTAGGCGCTGACGCCGTGCTGGTCAACACCGCCATCGCCCAGGCCCAGGATCCCATCCTCATGGCCAAAGCCTTCAAGTCGGGCGTCGAGGCTGGACGAATGGCCTACACCGCGGGCCGTATGCCCAGGCGTCTTTACGCCGCCGCCAGCAGCCCCACCACAGACGTGCCTCAGCCGACACCCGTCAAGTCTTAAAATGTCGCGCCCCGCCCTCACAAGGCCCATCCTGTGCCTAGTAACTGACCGCCGCCTTTGTCACGACGGCGACCTGGTCAGAAAAGTCGCCCAGGCGGTGGAAGGCGGCGTCAACATGGTGCAGCTTCGGGAAAAAGATATGCCAGGCGGTGGGCTGCTAAAGCTGACCATGGAACTGAAGAATGCGTTGCAGAACAAAGCCTTGCTGTTCATCAACGAACGCGTTGACGTAGCTCTGGCCTGCTCCGCCGATGGCGTCCAGCTAGGCGAGGACGCTATGGGCCCATCAGAGGTCCGCCAGTTGGTGAAGGACACCATGCTGATAGGCCGCTCCGTCCACTCCATGGAAGGCGCTCTGGCCGCCCAGCGCCAGGGCGTCGACCTCCTGGTGGTCGGCACTATATTCCCCTCGCCATCTCACCCTGCTGGGCCGGTAAGCGGCGCAGCCCTCCTGCGACGGCTTACCGCGAGAATCGCCACTCCATGTATCGGCATCGGCGGCATCAACGCCGCCAACGCCGCCGGGGTCATCCATGCCGGCGCCCTTGGCGTGGCCGTCATCAGCGCCATCCTCTCCTCCCCAAATCCTCGACAAGCCGCTGCCGCCTTGCGTCAGGCCATCAATGCCGCCTGGGCATCAAGACAAGGCCTGGAAAGAGTATCTAAGCGATGATCAACCTAACAGTAAACGGCAAGCCTCGACAGGCCCCCGTGCCCCTAACCCTCACAGAGTTCCTCAAGACGCTGTCGATAAAAACCCAGTTCGTAGCCGTCGGCTACAACGGCGAGGTATTGGACAAGGAGGACTTCAGCCGCGTGACCCTCAAAGATGGCGACGTGCTGGAAATCGTCCGCCCCGTAGGCGGCGGCTAACCAAAAATGCTGCAATGCTAATCAACTACAGTGGCGAGGTATACATTCTTTCTGGTTCTCTAATTAGTTCGACTGGGACTAATTAAGGTTTGATCTACTGAAAGGATTGTCGGCTACCAAGGAACTTCCTTCTCCCCTTGTGGGAGAAGGCGCAGGTTGAGGGGGAAACCCTATGGACAGGACACTTTATCATTGCCACCTGCCATGCTGCGCTTCTCCCGGCTACTTCTGAGAACATGCATCGATGATCTTGAAGGAGATGCCGCTATGACTAGCCACCATAGGTAGAATCTTTACTCAGCGCAAGCACACACGCCCACGCCCTTCTACGGCAGCACCTCAATCGCTGCCCCATCCCTCTTCCCCACCTCTCCTATCACCGCCGCCATCTCCACCCCTCGCGACTCCAATTCCTTCACCAGCTTCCCCGTCTTCGACTCCGCCACCGATATCAATAGCCCACCCGAGGTCTGCGCGTCAGCCAGGAATATCTTCTGTGCCGCCGTTATCTCTGGGTGCCACTTCACCCAGTCCTTCAAGCTCTTCAGGTTTCGATGTGTCCCGCCCGGCGCTACTCCCTGCTCAATAAGACGCCACACGCCTGATATGGCAGGCACCTTGGATAGATAAATTCTCGCCGAGGTCTTGCCCCCAGCCATCATCCCCTTCAGATGACCTGTGAGACCAAACCCAGTCACATCCGTGCAGGCGTTAACCCCTACGGCCATCATCGACTCGGCAGCCTTGGCGTTCAGCGTCTCCATCCACCGCAGCGCCTCATCGATAACCTCTCGTCCCGCCACCCCCTGCTTCCCCGCCGTCGTGATAACCCCCGTGCCCAGGGGCTTGGTCAGCACAAGCTGGTCGCCCGGCTTAGCCCCTGCGTTGGTCACCTGCTTGCCCGGCGGCACCAGCCCAATCACTGCCAGCCCGTACTTCGGCTCCGCGTCGTCCACCGTGTGGCCCCCAGCGATTATGCACCCCGCCTCCTGCGCCTTGGTGTACCCGCCGCGCAATATCTCAGAAAGTATGTCTTTAGAAAGATTGATAGGAAATCCGACGATGTTCAGTGCCATAAGCGGCTTGCCGCCCATGGCGTAAACGTCGCTCATCGAATTGGCTGCGGCTACCGCGCCGTAGTGGAACGGGTCATCAACTACAGGCGGAAAAAAGTCCACCGTAAATATCAACCCATGCTCGGAATCCAGCTTGTAAACGGCCGCGTCGTCCCCTGTCTCCACCCCCACCAGAAGTTTGGGGTCGACCATTTTCGGCAGCTTCTCCAAGACCTGACCCAGGTCTTCAGGGCTGAACTTGGAAGCTCAACCCGCGCAGTGGGCCAGGGATGTCAATCTGACTTGCTCGGCGCCCATGTCCGCTCCTAAAGATTTGTATCCACAAGTATAGGCTCTGAGTTGCTCTAATTATACTCACCCTCTGCCGATTAGTCCTTCTTGGGGGTTTAGTAACCATCTATACGGATTATCGTAGATTTAGTGCCCCTTAAAGAATAACTCCTCCGCATAGAGACTAAAATATTGCGATTACATAAACCAATCCGCCTAATTCCAATTCTTGCTCTGGCGGCTTGCCTGCGTTGCCGCCTGCCTCCTGCGGCTCTTCGGATGACGAGATGAATGTGGAAGCTGCTGTCCGGGACACAGCCAGGGGCTGGAACAGCAAGGATACAGCGGCCCTCTTAACTCACTAGACGGATGAAGAGCTTCTTGCTGAACTCGGAGACCAGGCGCAGGCTCAAAACGCCCAAAGAGGTGCTACGAGAGCATAAACTGTAAACATAAAAAATGGCTTCCGAAGCCAGTTAGCACTCAGAACCTACAGTGCAATATTCAAGGTACCAAAACCTGTAAAGAGAAAAGGTTGTAGTCCGAGACACCACCGCAATCTAATGGTCCTAGCTGAAGAATGGCAACTACGAATTACTAATGGTCAGGTTAGGTCTCGCGCCGAACTAGCCAGAGAATTGGGTTTCTCCAGGGCTCGGGTTACTCAGGCGCTTAGGATTCTTAGCCTCTCTCCCCGAGTTAAAGAGATTGTCCGGTCACTGGGTGATCCGATGGATAGGAAATATGTGAGCGAGCGTATGCTTCTTTCAATCTGCAAATTGCCAGCAGAGGAGCAAGAGCGCAAGATTCTAGAGATTATTAACTGGCCGGTTCAAAAGACGCATCCAGGTGGTGGCTGAGGGCCAAAACCTGACTGAGCCATCTCAAGGAGCCCTCATAGTTTTACCATCGGTTCGAGGCATTGCTGTCCCCGCCGTCACGGCCCTTGAAGAAGCTGTGTCCACAGGGAGCTATGGAGATCAGGTTCTCGCGAGTATGGAGGTTGTGGCGGAGAATATTCGGGACTTACAACATCTGCTTGAGGATGGCACTCTATCAGAGAGAAAAGCCTTCATCAGGAAATTTGTCCAGGAAATCATAGTTAGACCCGGACAAATAGAGATCAAGTACATTTTGCCGCTGTTAACTAGTGGTGGCTTTAATGAGCCCTATCCAGTTCTTGACATTGGTAAAGATGGCTCCCGAGGTAGGACTCGAACCTACGACCAAGCGGTTAACAGCCGCCCGCTCTACCGCTGAGCTACTCGGGAACAAAGAAAGCGCCCCATCAGGGCAACGTAATTCTAACATTGGGAGTCCCCGTACTCAAGGATGTCCGACTTGAGGGGGAGGCCTCCTACGGGGCGAATCCTGATGACATCTAAAAATCCTAGCTACGGGGAACATAAAAAATCTTGGAGGCGCGTTGTGAACAAGAACCAGACCAAAGGAAAGACTAGAGAGATGAAAGGCAAATTCAAGGAAGGCATGGGCCGCGTCAAGGGCGACGACGCTGATAAGACTGAAGGCAAAGTCGACCAGTTCGCCGGCAAGGCGCAGAAGAAAGTTGGCGACGTCCAGAAGAACGTAGACGACGCCAAGAAAAAATTCCGCAAGTAGCTCTTTAAGGCTTGCCTATAACAGCGCCCCGCTTCGATGCGTTAACCCGCCCTCTTCATCTGCCGGCGACGCCGCCTTCAGCGTCGCCACCATTATTCCCCCCGCCAAAAAGCACGCCCCGCACACCGCCAGCAGCGCGTTGTACCCCAGATCGTCCTGCCATCGATTCAGCCCATCGATGGCCGCGCCGCCTCCCTTCGACGCCGCCAGCCCCGCCAGCAGCGCCAGGTTTGCGATGCCTAACTGGTGCGCTGCCTTGGCCCTCGACACCATGTCTGTTATCATCGCCCGCCCCGCCGACATAAAGATACCCACCGCCGCTCCCATCAGCACGCCTATGGCCATGATCTGCGGCAGGTTTGTCGCCGCCAGGAACAGAAAGCTCCCCGCCGACCCCATGGCCGCCGACGCCATCAGCAGCGGCCTCCGGCCCACCCTGTCCGCCAGAAATCCCGCCGGCCAGAGCGTCAGCGCCACCGTCCCGCCCACCACCGCCGCCAGCACCCCCAGCGCCGACGCCGGATTCTCCAGCCCCACCACGTCCCTAAGAAAAAATAGCGTGTAGGTCTGCAAGACACCTCCCGCCAGCGCGAACAAAAACCCCGCCGCCAGCAGCCGCCCTAGTTGCGGGTGCGCCCCCTCGACTTTCTGTATCTCCCCCGTCTCCACCTCTCCCGTTCCCACCTCCTTCTCCCTCAGCGTCGCCCAGGTCCACGCCGCCACCGCGAGCAGTAACCCCACGGGCAGCGCCAGCGACGCCCACAGCCACACGTCCCGCTCCCCCTCCGAGTGACCGTCCATCAGCACGCCCGCAGCCACTACCAGCAGCACCGCTCCCACGGCCCCTGCCATCGCTCTCACCGATGACACCCTCCCCCGTTGCTCCGCCGGCGATTGGTCCTTAATCAGGGCGTCGTAAGGGTTCTGCGCCGCGTTCAGCCCCGCCTGCACCAACACCACCCCAATTACCAGCACAGCAAACGATGTCGCCAGCCCCACCAGCGGCGCCGCTACGACCGCCACGCCCACCCCCGCGATGATGTATGGCCGACGCCGTCCCCCCGGCAGCAACCCTCGGTCGCTCAAATATCCAATGGCCGGCTGCACCGCCATAGCCACCGCCATTCCCGCGAAAGTCAGAATCCCCAGATATGTGTTCTTCAGCGATTCCGGCGCCAGGTCCAGCACTCGAAATGGCAGAATTACCTGCCCCAGGCTCGTAGAGAGCGCCGCCAGCCCAAAGGCCAACAAACTGGTGTTTAGGTAAAAGCGCAAACCTGCTTCTCTGCGGTTCGTCGCTTCCCTAATCAATGCGGCTGTGGCCTTTGGATTCCCTTCCGGCAGCTGTGGATGGTCTAGGCCTGCTTAAATCCATAGACTCGTGCTGAATTTCCGCCCTCAATCAACCGCCTTTCCCCCTCCGGTACCCCTTCTAAAATCTGGTCCAATATCTCTCTAGACCTGGGGAAGGTGGACTCCGCGTGGGG
This sequence comes from SAR202 cluster bacterium, assembly GCA_016872285.1. Taxonomy (NCBI): domain Bacteria; kingdom Bacillati; phylum Chloroflexota; class Dehalococcoidia; species SAR202 cluster bacterium. The sequence goes on from VGZZ01000033.1 coordinate 6,578, forward strand.
GTAGTCGGACCCCCACAACATTTGCGTTACTCCAATATGGTGCCTCAGCTCAATACCCAGGACGTCCTCCTGGAAGCCGTGATATACCTGGCGCTTCATAAAATCGCTGGGTACTGCCCCGTCCTTAAAGCGATAGGTTGCTACGTCAGGCCGGTCCCTGTAATACACGTCCATGCGGGATGTAAAGAAAGGTATCCAGCCTAGTTCATGTTCCACGCTAACTATCTTGAGCTTTGGATGCCGCTCCAGCACGCCGGAGTAGACAATGTCTCCAAGGCTTTGACGTACAAAATAATCGTTATTGCATCTGTCCGTGGCATTCAGCGCTTGCCTCCCCTCCTTCAAAATCTGCGGCCCGCCAAATCGGTTGGTAGTTACGTGGAGACTCAAAGGCGCGTTCAGCTCTTCCGCGGCCGCCCAGAAAGGCTCGTACTTCGGCAAGTAATAACGCTCGCCTGTCCTGGGAAAGGAGCTGATCATAACGCCGGCCAAACCCTTCCTAGTGACCCCTTCCATATCCTCAACGGCCGACCCTATATCGTCATCCAGCACCACCGCTCCCACCCCCTTAATTCGTTCTGGGTAATGGGCGCAAAAGTTCGCCAGCCAGTCGTTGTACGCGCTGAATATGGCCCTCACCAGCCTGGTATCCTCTAAGCCGAAAAACGCCAGCCCCGCCGAAGGATATACCACCCCTCCGTACACCCCATCTACATCCATATCCTTCACATGTTCGGAGGGTATAAACGCGCCAGGACGAATGTCTTTGTATATCCCTGCCTGGATAATATCCTCTGGTCGCTCAAACCGCTTTCCCGCCGCGGCCACCGCCCCTGTTGCCGCTGCTCTCCGGTCTCCCACAAACCACCAGTCATACTTTCCGCCGTCGTTTCCCAGATGCGGCGTCAGGTTGCCCCACTTTCTTTTGTCCATGCGGTCTTCCCACAGATTTGGCGGCTCAACTACGTGCGAGTCTGACGAGATAATTCTATTCTTTGTCATAATTAATCTTTGCCATCGCTATGGGAATGTATTCAGCCGTAAAATATCATTGCAATATATGGCTGTCAAACCATTTATACGTGTAATCAAGGCTGTCCCCTTTGTTCAAAAAGCCGTAGGCGTGTTTACGTTTCTCCGCAAAAAGGTTTCCTCATGGACCCCAGCCCGTCTCCTCTACATCGCCCTGCGAGACTTCACCCGCTCCAACGGCGTCGGCCTCGCCGCTGGCATCGCCTTCTACTCCCTCCTCTCCCTCTTCCCCCTCAGCCTCGCCGCCATCGCCATCGCCGGCTACTTCTATACCGGCCAGGACGAGCAGGCCCAGGTGGTCGAACTCATCCAGAAGCTCATCCCCGTCTCCACCGACTACCTCGCCGACACTATTGACGGCGTGGTCAGCAATCGAGGGCAGGTCAGCATCATAGGCGCCCTTGGTCTGCTATGGGCCGGACTGGCCGTCTTCTCCGGCCTCAGGAAGGGAATAAACCACGCCTGGGGCATCGGCAAGCCCCCCAACCTCCTCATGGAGCGCCTCATCGACCTCACCCTCCTTTCCATGGTCGGCGTCGCCGCCAGCAAGAAAATCGTTAGCTTGCCGTGCCGCACCATCCACCTCGTCATAAATCGTGCCCTGAACACCTTCCGCACTACCCCGGCGTCTGAGCTCAGATGCACCGCCACAAACCCCGGCATCTCCCCCACCGCCGACCCAACCCCCATGCACAGCCCTACAAGCCACGGATTTAGTGTTGCCCCTCCCACCAGTACTCCGGCCAGGCTGGGGCCTGGGATAATAAAGCTAAGGCCGCTCACCATAGCCACCAGCATTAGTCCTGGGTAGGACAGCGCTCCCGACGACCCTATCCATGGTGCCATCGCCCACGCCGCCCCCAAAGACCCCACCAGAAAAAACGCCGACACAATAAGCCTGGTTCTGCTGGAAGTGCGCTCATGAGTCTTGACTAAGACGGGGTTAGCCATGGCCCGCCCATTGTTACACGACACACCCCATTTTTGACTCTGAATTCGCCTGCACTTAAGGGCAATATTTCCACTCCCAAAGTCCCCAGACGGTTCTATTTGCTTGCGGGTGTTACCAATCAGATAGGGTGCTCTGGCTCTCCACACCGCTCTGGCCTCTCCCCCCTTGAGGTCGAGCACCTTGATGCTATCTAATCGCGAGATCCCGATAGGATCGGGAGGGAGAGTTAGAGAGGGGGGTCGGTCTTGGTAGGGTGGGACTCACCGCTCACCACTTCTAACCAAATAGCACCCTCCAAAGTGAGGCGTAAAGACTTTTCTTGGCGCTTGCTCCTTGGGATGAGGTCGACTGGAGCGGTCTCTAGCGTAGCCGAAGGGTCTATCCCCTGCTAAAATGGCCGTACCTTTCCACCCCTCCTCCTAAGGAAGCCCCCATGGACAAAGCCGTCCAGCAGGCCCTCAAAAACGACCGCACAATTGACATAACCACCAGAGGCCGCAAGTCCGGCAAGCGCCGCAAGACCGAAATCTGGTTCTACAACATCGGCGGGCGGCTCTTCATCTGCGGCCCCGGCGGCAAGCGCGACTGGTACGCCAATATGCTCGCCCATCCAGCCATCACCTTCCACCTCAAAGAGTCCGCCACCGCCGACCTCCCCGCCACCGCCGTCCCCATCACCGACCCCAAGGAGCGCCGTCAAATCTTCGACGCCATCCTCAAAATCCTGGACCAGCCTGAAGACCTTGACGACTGGACCCGCTCCGGCCCCCTGGTAGAAATCAAACTCAAAAATCTTTAAACGCCTGTTGCAAAAGAGGTTTGATTTGCTTATAAGGGATGACAGCCACCGAGGACATTCCTTCTCCCCTTGTGGGAGAAGGTGCAGGTCCAAGACTCGCCGTGGAGAGATGAGGGGTAAACCCTGGAACTGCAAGACATGTATTAGTACCGCCGCGCATGCTGCGCATATTCCCATAAATGTATCTGTAACATTCGCACCAGCTACCTTAAACCCATCCATAGGAGTTCACCATGCCTAACACCTCTCACGTCGACACCATCGTCCGCGGCGGACAGGTCGTCACCGCCACCGAAGTCTTCGACGCCGCCATCGCCATCTCCGGCGAGAAAATCGCCGCCATCGGCCCCGAACACCTCCTCCCCAAAGCCGACAAGTACATCGACGCTACCGGCAAATATGTCCTCCCAGGTCTCATCGACTGCCACGTCCACCTGGACCGCTGCGACAGCTACCAGCTCGGCTCCATCGCCGCCGCCCATTCCGGCCTCACCACCATCATCCCATTCGGCACCTACAATATCGACAAGCAGGAGACCATCCCCCAGGCCGCCCATCGCCTCCGCGAGGAGATCAATGCCACCTCCGTAGTGGACGTCGGCTTCCACTTCATCGTCGCCCACACTCCCTACGCCCTCAAAGGCATCCCAGAGGCCATGAAGATGGGTATCACCTCCTACAAAATGTTCATGACCTATAAGAAGAACGCCCATCGCATGTGTCCCGACGACTATCTGTGCGAAGCGATGGAGCTGGTCTCCAAGGGCGGCGGCCTGGTTCAGCTCCATTGCGAAAGCGGCAACATCATCGACTTCCTGGAAAACAAGCTCCTCGGCGGTGGCTGCGTCCACCCCACCTGTTTCCCCCAGGCCTGCCCTGACTGGGCCGAGGAGGAGGCCATCAACCGCGCCGTCAAAATGGCCGCCGTCACCAACTGCCCTATCTACGTCGTCCACCTCAGCAGCAGCGTAGGCCTGGAACGCATCAAGCAGGCCCAGGCTGCCGGCCAGCGAGTCTGGACGGAGACCTGCCCCCAGTACCTCCTACTCTCCGACGAGCAGATGGCCAAGGTCGGTCCCCTCGCCAAAATCGGTCCGCCCCTGCGGCCCAAGGACGGCCCCGACCAGCCCGCCCTCTGGAAAGGCCTGGAGATGGGCTACATCTCCGCCATCGGCAGCGACCACGCCCCCAACTTCCCCGAGGTCAAAAAGCCCGGCTGGGACAACATCTGGACTGGCCCCGACGGCATCCCCATCCCCTTCGGCGCTCCCGGCGTCGAGACCGTCGCCCCCCTGGCCTTCAGCGAAGGCGTCTCCAAGCGCAACCTTCCACCTACCTGGCTGGCCCGCGTCATGTCGGAAAACCCCGCCCGAATTTTCGGCCTCTACCCCAAAAAGGGCGCCATCCGCGTGGGCTCTGACGCCGACCTCACCATCATCGACCCCAAGGACAACTTCACCGTCCGCGCCACCGAGCACCACGGCAACTCCAAATACACGCTCTTCGAAGGCTGGCCCGTCCAGGGCAAAGCTTGGATGACCCTCCTCCGAGGCAAAGTCTTGCTCAACCAGGGCAAACTAGAGCAAAAACCCGGCTACGGCAAATTCGTCCCCGCCGGCGGCCCCATGCCTCCCCTCGGCGGCCCCGCCCGGTAGGACTACCTGGCCCACTCACCGGTAATGGTTAGAGGTCTGGGGTGTCCATCTGGTTCTTCCCCTTTCCTCGCGAGGAAAGGGGAAGTTATGGGGATTGGTGCGATTATTCCCTTCCCCTTCCAGCAATGCATGATGCACATTAAGGGAGGCCTTAGGCTTTCTTTTTATTAGGGGCTTGTTAATGGAAAGCTAGGAGCCTTTTGCACGCCTGGGGTTGTGGGGCTAGTCTGGTTCTCCCCCTTCGGCACCTTTGCCCGAAAACTTAGTTAGCGCTTTTTGGGAAAGTCGAGCGGAGCAAAGCCCCTCGCCAGGAAGTGGGGGGTCTCCCCTCTGGTTCCCCTTCTTCTCCTATTGATAAGGAGAAGAAGGGGCTAGGGGATGATGAGGTGCTCTCCTTTTTAATCTCCCCCTTCCAGCAGGAAGGGGCCAGGGGATGGTATCTCGCTATGACTTGTCCACGCTGTCAGGATACTAGAGTTCAACCAGAGCCGTAGTTATATCTACGGTGTCCTATAACAGCTCACATCCGCCGCCGTCGCCTGCGCCCTGTCGTCCCACGGCTTCACCTCCCCGTTCACCGCGTCCACCACCCAGAGGCCGAAGAGCGCCCCCGCCTGTAGCAGCAGTCCCGTTTCCTCAGCATACACCGCCTCGCGCCTGCCCTCCACCAGCCACCGCTGTGGGTTGTCTGTATAAAATCTGAAACTGGACCGTTCAGGTTGGCCGAAGCAGTCATATACCGCAATCCACACCCTTAGCTCCGCCTGCGGCCCCTGCACCGTCGACGGGTAGTTAGGCGCCGTCGAAAGGCTGCATTCCGCCGCCGCGTCAATGGCCAGCCTGTCCAAGGGCGAGACCAGCCCGGACATGGCGTCCACCTGCCACAGGCCGAACTGTGTGGCGTCCGACTTCCCCTCCACAATCCACTTTCCCGCTCCGTACTCATACGCAAAGAAGTTGCCCAGTTCAGGAAAAGTGCCATAGCAGCTATACGCCTTCAGCCACACCTCCATCTCCGCCTGATTCTTTGAGCCGATAGCAGGCACAGGGACAGGAGGCAGCGAGGAAATAATGGACATCTGTGGCGGCACCGGGCCTTTGCTCAACACGCTGGCCGGCTCCGAACACACCACCCCCGCCTCCAATAGCCGCGACGACGTTGCGTCCGCCGGCGCTACCGTTCCCGTATCGTCTGTCACGTGGTACTGGCCAAAAGTCAGCGTACCCTCTGCGCCAGTCACTCCTACCCTCCACTTCCGCTCCTCCGACGAATAGTCGCTGGTCAGCGACAGCTCCAGCTTGTTGCCCGCAGCGCCCAGCTGGTCGGCGCACTCCCTGACCTCCAGGTACACCAGTTGTGTAACCTCCGCCGTGCTCAAGCTGGTTGCCGGCGCGGGCGTGGGCGATGGTGTGCTGAGAAACTGTGCCAGAGGCCGGGGCGTCGGTGATGGCCGGGGAGTCGCGGTCGGAGTCGGCGTGGGGACCGGTGTCGATGTCCTGGCTGTCGGCGTAATCTGTGTCGACGCCAGCGGCACGGTAGATTCCTCCCCGCCTACAAACCCGCACCCCGCCATCAGCGTCACGCCCAATACCGCCATGAAAAAATAGGCCAGCCCGGAAATCTCATAACGCTCCTTGGGTTATTCGGCATTTCCGCACGGACTTGCAATCTTCGTGGAAATGGCCTATGAACATATCCACCGACTATCCTTGTAAGTCTATATATCTTCTGCGAGATCATAATCGTACTTTAGTTCACCACCGTAACCGTACTTTAGTCCCAAAACCGCCATAACCGAGGGATAAAAACATGCCAAACGACTACCTGGACCACCTCTCCCAATTCGCCGCCTCCCTCTCTTGGGACCGCCTCCCAGGCTCCGCCCGCTCCGCCGCCAAAGACGTTGCCCTCGACACCATCGGTGCCATCCTGGCGGGCTGCCGCCTTCCCGAAAACGCCGCCCTCGCGCGCTTCGCATCCTCCCAGGGCGGCGGCCCCGCCATCATCCTCGGCCACGGCTACAAAGCCCAGCCCATGTTCGCCGCCCTCGCCAACGCTACCGCCGGCGTTGCCATGGAGGTGGATGAAGGTACCCGCCTCGGCGGTGGCCACCCCGCCATACACACCCTCCCCGGCGCCCTAGCAGTCGCTGAGGAAAAAGGCCTCGGCGGCAAAAAGCTCCTGGAAGCCTTAGTCGCCGGCTACGAAGTCTCCTCGCGCATCGGCGGCGCCACCGTGGCAAAACCCATCGTCCACTCCCACGGCACCTGGGGTACCATTGGCACCGCTGTGGCCGTAGCCCGCCTCCTGGATTTCGACGCTCCCAAAATGCGGCAGGTCATCAACCTCGCCGCCTCCATGACCCCCGCCAACACCTGGACCCCCTGCTACGAGGGTGCCACCATTCGCAACGTCTACCCCGGCCGCTCAGGTATGCAGGGCATCCTGGCCGTCCACCTCCAGCAGTGCGGTTTCACCGGCCTCCGCGACGGCCCCTCCGACGTCTACGGCCGCCTCCTGGCCGACAGCTTCGACCCCCAGGCCGCCGTCGTCGGTCTGGGCAAACCGCCCTATCGTATCGAACAGAACTATTTCAAGTTCCACGCCTGCTGCCTCTTCAACCACCCCACCCTGGACGCCATCGCCGCCCTTCTCCAGGACCGCCCCTTCACGCCCGCAGACGTTAAGTCGATAAAAGTCACCACTGTCCCCCCGGCCTCCCAGATGGGCGGGCCCTATCCCCCCAACCGGCTCTCCGCCAAGTTCAACATCCCCTACGCCGTCGCTTCCCTCATCGTCAACCACCGCAGCGACATCCCCGCCTTCGAGCCTGCCGCCATCGACAACCCTCAAATAAAGCAGCTCGCCGCCAAAATCTCCCTCTCCACCGACGCCAAAATGAGCCTCCGCGATCCTAAAGGCCCCGTCGCCGCCGTCTCCATCGCCCTCAACAACGGCCATACCTTGGACCGCGACGCCGCAGTCCATCACGGCGACTTCCAGTCCCCCCGCCCTAGACAGTCCCTGGTGGACAAATTCCTGAACTTCGCCCGTCCCACCTGCGGCCAGGACGGCTCCAATTACGCCCTCATGGCCTTGGAAAAACTTGAAGACCTCCCCAACGTCCGCCAGCTAACCCTGTATCTGGGCTAAAGCCTCCTTCTATTTAATAAAAAGTCCCATTCTGCCGCATTATTCATGGCCTTTCAGGAAGGACACAATCCTCAGCCTTACCGAAGCTCTCGAATGGTGGGGCCGGGATTGTCTCTCAGGTTCCCCTTCTCTCCTATTGCAAAGGAGAAGAAGGGGCTAGGGGATGATGAGGTGATCTTACTTTCTCTTCCCCTTCCAGCAGGAAGGGGCCAGGGGATGGTATCCCGCTTATGAATGACGATAGCTATGCAAGTCCGACAGTACGCAGGGATACTAGGGCCGCTTCCCCCTCACCGCCCTCCACTCCCCCTCCAGCATACTCATCTGATACAAACTCCAGTACCCGTCCCCCATCGCCCGGCTCTCCCGGTGCAGCCCCTCATCCACAAACCCCAACCCTTTGTACAGCTTAATCGCCGGCGTATTGAAATCGAACACCACCAGGTCTATCCGATGCAGCCCCATCTCCCCAAACCCTATTTCCATCGCCTGCTTAACAATCTCCTTGCTCAACCCTTTCCCTCGATACTCCCGCTCCCCCACCAGCACCCTAGACATCCTCGCCGACCTGTTCTTCCTGTCGATATTCCCTAGCTCGATATGCCCGAACACCTTCCCCGTGTCCGTGTCCACCGCCTTCCATATCATCCTAGACGGCGGGTTCGTCATCGCCCCCTGTAAGTTGGCCTCTAACTGCTTCTCGTCCAGCGGCCAGTTATACGCCGGCCCCGACCACTGTAGCAGCTCCTCCGCCGAATGCACCCACCCCAGCAGCCTCTTTATGTCCGACTTCTCGAAACGTTCCAGCTTTATCATGTTCTTCCCTCTGCTCTTCCCCTGCTTTTGGAGCCTGTCCTGAGCCTGGCCGAAGGAGTGGAAGAATACAAGATGGGGGCCTTCCCTTCTCCATTCCTCATTTCACCAGCGGCATCACCTTGGTCGCAAACCCCTCAATCAGACTCAGCGTCTTCTTCACATCATTTGTCCGCATGTCCAACACCAGGTGTCCCACCCCCACTGACGCAAACTCCCTTATATCCTGCGCGACGTCCTCCGCCGTCCCCCTGAACGGCTTCGGGTGCCCCGACGCCAGCAGCTCATACTTCGGCACGCGGTACGCCACCTCAATCTCCCCCAGCGCCCGACCCGCCTTCCGCGCCATTGCCCCAAGCTTTTCTATCGCCGCCTTCATCTGCGACGCTGTCTCCAGCGGGTGCTGCGGGTTCAGCCCAATGGGATGCCACCCGTTCCCCAGTGTCGCGGCCCGGCGCATCGCCGGCGGGCTCTCCCCGCCAATCCATATCGGTAAGTGTGGCTTTTGTACTGGCTTGGGGTAAAACCGTATGTCCGAAAACCTCACATATTTTCCCTCAAACCGGGGGTTCGGACTTGTCCAAAGCTCCCTCATCGCCCGTATATACTCGTTCGTCACCTCGCCCCGCTCTTCGTAGGGTGGCAGCCCCAGCGTCTCGAACTCCTCCCGCATCCACCCCGCCCCCAGCCCCAGCGTCACCCGCCCGTTCGATAGGTAGTCCATGGTTGCCAGCGCCTTGGCCGCGATAATCGGGTGGCGATTGGGCGTAATCATCACCCCCGTCACGATGCGCAGGCGCTCTGTCTTGGCCGCGATGTAAGTCAGCAGCGTCAGGCACTCCAGCGTCTCCCCCTCCACGCTCCCTGGGTGCACCGCCTCCGGGTTGTACGGGTACTTGGACGCGATGTTGTTGGGAAACACGATGTGGTCACCCAGCACCGCCTCGTGGAACCCCGCCTCCTCCGCTCTCCGCGCGATAAGGGTGGTGTTCTCAGGCCGAGCCGTCGGCCCCCGCGTGTTCATGCTAATGCCAAATTTCAAAGCCTGCCTCACGGTTTTGTCATTCTGAACGAAGTGAAGAATCTGGCCCCATTGAAGCTTGGTTGTGCTAATTACCGCTCGTGCTGAGCCTGTCGAAGCATGAGGGCCGGATTAGCTCCAGTTACTTTTCCCAACCCCATACACGCTCCCCACCTTCGGCAGCACCTTATCCGCAAACTCCTCCGTCCACCGTATCGTCTCCTTCACGTCGTCGCTGCGGAAGTCGAAAATCAAGTGCTGCGCCCCCGCCTTGGCGAAGGCCTTGATGTCCTCCGCTATCTGCGCCGCGCTCCCCGTGAACGCCCCCGACCTCTCCTTGCTCACCCTCGACTTTGGCACTCGATAGCTTATCTCCACGTCGCTCTTCTTCCGCCCCGCCTTCTTCACCTCCGCGTACAGCCTGTCCGCCGACGCCTTTACCTGCTCCGCCGTCGTCAGCGGGAACTTGGGGTTGGAGCCGATGGGGTGCCACGCGTCGCCCAGCGCCGCCGCGCGACGCAATGCTGCCGGGCTTTCGCCGCCTATCCACAGCGGTGGGTGCGGCTTCTGCACCGGCTTGGGCTCAAAGAAGATGTTCGAGAACTTGACATACTTCCCATCGAACGACGGGCTGGGACTCGTCCATAGCTCCTTCATCGCCCGGATGTACTCGTTGGTGACCGCGCCTCGCTCCTCGAAAGACGGTATGCCCAGCAGCTCGAACTCCTCCCTCAGCCACCCCGCCCCCACGCCCACCGTCACCCGCCCCTTCGACAGGTAGTCCAGCGTCGACAGCGCCTTCGCCGCCAGCAGCGGGTGGCGATGCGGCACTATCATTACGCTTGTGACCAGGCGGATCTTCTTTGTCGCGCCGGCCAGGAAGGCCAGGGCCGTAATCTGCTCAAAAGCCTCCCCCGTAGCCGCCGACGTGAACTGCCCGCTGGCGCTGTACGGGTACTCGGCCTCGATTTTCTTAGGTATGACTATATGGTCGCCCAGCAGGGCGTACTCGTACCCCAGCGCCTCAGCTCGCTGGATGTTGGCTATCTGCGCCTCCGGCTGCGACGCCGGCCCCTTGCTCTGGAGGCTTATCCCGTACTTCATAACGCCCCTCCTGCGCTTCAATTGTCGACATTGTATAGCAGAGCCCTTCATTAGGGCACCCTTGTTCCAATACCATGCTTCCTTAGAGCCTATCTTCTTCTTTCCTCTCCCTTGATGGGAGAGGATTAAGGTGAGGGTGAAGCCCTAGAGGAACGGCACTTTATCAATGCTGCTCCCCACTGGCGTGGGCAGGGCGGCATGTACCCTCACGCCTCCCTCCCCGCCTCCCGATTTATCACCCCCGCCATCCTGCTCCTCCCCAGCCCGTTCACTGCCACAAGGCTCCCTCCTCCCAGCACCGACCACGTCACCCCCACTAGGCTCGCCACCGCTCCCATCCCTAGCGCCCCAAACCCGATGCTCGTCAGCACCACACTGTGCAGCCCCATCACCCGCCCCCGCATCTCCGCCGGCGACAGCAGCGGCAGCACCGTCTGTGCCTGCGTGTTGTACATAATCGACGCCGCTCCCGTCAGGCCGATAAGGAACAGCGACAGCGGTATGTTCCGGCTGAAGCTGAACAGAACCAGCAGCGCCCCGAATGTGATAGCTGCCCCGAACAGCACCGTCCCCTTGGATTTAATATCGCCAAAGCTGGATATGACAACAGTCCCCACCACGCCCCCCAGCCCCCGGCACGTCGATAGCATTCCCAACACCACAGGCCCACCATTCAAGACCTCAGTGGCGATGACTGGAAACATGGACCAGGCCGAGAACCCCAGCCCTTCGGTAATCAGCACCGTCAGCAGCACGCCCCGCACAGGCCGGTTCTTGCGAATGAAATTGATGCTCTCCCGCAGCTCGCCGAATACCGAGTTGGTCTGTCGATGCTCCATCGGCACAGGCGCTACCTTTAGCATCAGGAAAGCGCCCAGTACAATAATCGACCCCAGGATAAGGAACAGGTACCCGACGCCCACGCCAGCGATGATAAAACCCGCCGCGAAAGGCCCCACCAGCCCCGCTATCTGCGACGACATGAACTGCCCTGCCATGGCGTTCATGAAGGCGTTCCGCCCTACTACGTCCAGCAAGAATGTATTTCTGGACGTCCTCTGCAGCGACATCCCCACGCTGTGGCCCATGGACATCACCAGCACGTGCCACACCTCCACCAGGTCCGCCACCACCAGCACGCCGATGGTCAGAATCGCCAAAGCCATCAGCCCCTGCGACAGCATCACCATCAACCGCCTGTCCATTCTGTCGGCCAGCACCCCGCCGAAAGGCGCGAACAGTAAGTTGGCGGCGGCCCCCAGCCCCGGCGCCAGCCCAACGATAAACGGCGACTCGGTCAGGTCGTACAGCAGCCAGCCCTGCCCCACCATGTAGGGCTGGAAACCCGCCGCGGCGGCCAGGCTGCTGCTCCACATCCATCGATAGGCCGGGATCCTAAAGGCGGTAAAAAGCCGCTCCCACATCATGGGACGGCTCTGGCCTCCTTAGCTGAGTCAATTGCTTCCAAAAATTTCTCCAGCGCTATTGTCCTCCGCAGTTGTACTCAAATGCCGTCCAATTATAATCACCGTTTCAATAGTCCTGTCATTGTGCGAAAGCCACAGCGCGATCTCCTGCTCACCTTGTGACATTTGCCCATTGCCTTAAGCCTCTCTCTTCCCCTATCCTCTCTCCATGACCAGCAGCGTAACCATACACAAGGCTGCCTTCCCTTGGAGCTATGCCGTGTCCTTCACGATGTCGAACACCTTGATTCAACTCAATCTCGAGACCACGATGACCATCGGGGCGGTACCGTCCCCTATTCGAACCTATGATTTCAATAAATCGAATCAGGAAACGAATCCGTGCCTGACTTGTGCCTGCAACATCCATTCGTTTCCTCAAAAAATTTTTCTCCGAAACCAATAGTCCGGGAGGTTGTTTTGCAAAAATGAGAAAACAACCTCTCAACAGCTTACCCATGTAATCTTGAGCGCCTTAGTTCATACAATCAAAAAATCCCAATTGGTATGAACCTAGGGTGGTCTGAGCATCTAGGAGCCTGACAGGCTAACTTTCTCTCCCCGCCACATCCGGCCTTTGGGATGCTAGAATACCGCCATCTCTTTCCAGGAGGCCCCCATGCCTATCGGTCCCCACGCCGTTAGCTACGAAGCTCACCGTCCCGTTGTCATGGGCCGCAAAGGCATGGTCTCCTCGGGCCACCCCCTGGCCTCCCAGGCCGGCATGGTTATGCTTCAGAAGGGCGGCAACGCCATCGATGCCGCCGCGGCCACCGCCGCCGCCCTCAACGTCGTCGAACCGATGATGTCCGGTATCGGCGGCGACGGCTTTATCATGGCCTACATCAAGGACCGCGACGAGCTCAAGGTCGTCAACGCCACCGGCGCCGCGCCCCTGGCCGCCACCCTGGACCGCTACCCCAAGGGCATACCCCTCAAGGGCATCATGTCCATCCTCACCCCCGGCCTCCTCCAGGGCTGGTACGAGGCCCATAAGCGATACGGCAAACTGGAATGGTCCGAGGTCCTGGAACCCGCCATAGACCTGGCCGAGAACGGCTTTCCCGTCAGCCACCACCTCTCCAAGGCCATCGCCGCCGACACCCTCCTCTGCCAGTTCCCCACTTCCCGCGCCATCTTTACCCGCGATGGCAAGCCGCTCCAGCCAGGCCAGGTCCTTTATCAGCAAGACCTGGCCCGCACCTTGGTCCGCATCGCCCAGGATGGTCCCGCCGTCTTCTATGAGGGCGATGTGGCCCAAGCCATCGTCAAGTTCTGTCAGTCCCAGGGTGGCCTGCTATCCCTCCAAGACCTGAAACGCCACAAGGCGCGATGGCAGGACGCCATCGGCACCACTTATCGAGGCCACACCGTCTACGAAGCGCCGCCCAACTCCAGCGGCCACGTCCTCCTCCAGGAGCTGAACCTGGCCGAGACCTTTGACCTCAAGTCCATGGGCTGCAATACCGCCGAATGCATCCACCTCATGGTCGAGGCCAAGAAGCTGGCCTTCGCAGACCGCGAGGCTTACCTCGCTGACCCCGAGTTCGTCGATGTGCCCATCCCCGGCCTCCTCTCCAAAGACTACGCCCGCGAGCGCGCCCGCCTCATCGACCCCCATCGCGCCGCCGTCGGCGTCAAGGCTGGCGACCCCTGGCGATACCAGGGCAACGGCGCCCGACCGCCCAAGCGCATCTCCAAAGTCGGCGTCCCGCGAGAGGACACCACCTGCTTCGCCGTCGTTGACCAATGGGGCAACGCCGTCAGCCAGCTTCAGAGCCTCCAGAGCGCCTTCGGTTCCAGCCTGGTAGCCGCGGGCACCGGCGTCCTGCTCAACAACCGTATGAGCTACTTCCACCTCGACCCCAACCACGTCGATAAGCTGGAGCCCGGCAAGCGTGTTCGCCACACCATGAACCCTGTCATGGTCTTTAGGCAGGGGGCCAACGGACGCCGCGAGCTGGCCCTGGCCTGCGGCACCCCCGGCGCAGACACCCAGGTCCAGACCAATTTCCAGGTCATCACCCACGTCCTGGACTTCGGCATGACGGTCCAGGAGGCTGTTGAGGCCCCCAGGTGGCGCAGCCTTCAGAACGGCACCGAGTCCACTTTCCCCCACACCTGCGAGGATGAGGTGTGGATCGAGTCCAGGTTCCCCAAAGATGTCGTGGCAGGCCTTGAGAAGAAGGGCCATGCCTTGAAGGACATCGGCCCGTGGGTAGGCACCGGCAGCGAGGTCATGATCTGGTCCGACGGCGTCGAAGGCGCCCTCCATGGCGCCGCAGACCCCCGTCGCGACGCCTACGCGGTAGGCTGGTAAAGGAGGCAACTGATGGCAAAAGTAACTACGGTCCTCGGCCCCATCGACACGTCCAAGCTCGGCTTCACCCTGAGCCACGAGCACGTCCTCACCTCCTCGGCCTGTTTCCGCCACGTCTATCCCGAAATGCTTGACAGAGACCTGGCTATAAAAGCAGCCGTGCGCTTACTTGGCGAGGCCAAGAAAGAGGGCCTCAACAGCATCATCGACTGCACGCCTATGGACCTGGACAGGGACGCGGCGCTGCTGGAGGAGGTCTCTCGCAAGAGCGGCGTCAACATCGTCTGCGCCACCGGCAGCCATCTGTATATCCCGCGCACCTTCTACGAGACCATGTTCCCATGGATGAAGCCCATGTCCCCCGACCGCGTCGCCGATTTGTGGGTGAGGGAGGTAGAGGTGGGCATCGAGGGCACAGGCGTAAAGGCTGGCATTATCAAGGTTTCCACCAACGACCCTATCAGGCCGCCCGAGGAGCTTATGCTCCGCGCCGCCGCCCGCACCCACCTGCGCACCGGCCTTCTCATCACCACCCACACCCCCATGAGGTCCCGCGTCGGCCTGGAACAGTTGCGCATCCTTAAGGCCGAGGGCGTGGATTTGACCAAGGTCTATGTCGGCCACGTCAACAGCACACTGGAAGCGGACTACCACAAGCGCATGGCTGACCAGGGCGCGTGGCTGGGCATGGACCACTTCCACCCCGCCGGCGCGCCCGGCACCGAGACCTGGGAGGAGCGCACTGAGTTCATCGCCGGGCTGATTAAGGACGGTTACGGCGGTCAGATCATGCTCTCCCACGATTGGAACGTCGGTTTCCACGCCCGCCGCCATCCGCCTGCGGCGGACGGCGAGAAGGACACCCACCCTGACGGCTACGCCTGGATAGGCCGCGCTGTTCTTCCCAAGCTTCGTAAGCTAGGCGTCTCAGAGCGCGACGTTAAGAAGCTGATGGTGGACAACCCCCGGCGCTACTTTGATGGCGCCGGGAAGTAAAGCCTACTTTAGCATGGTCACCGTGACCGCAATCAGCACGATTGCAATTGCTACGCCTCCAAGCAAAACGCGGTCTCGTTTACTGAGGAGACCCGCTCTTCCCGTGGAGCGACGCCGATACTCGTCAAATTCCGCCCGCTTTACCTTTGCCTGAGTATGGTCACCGACCTCTCTTGGCGAGTGCATCGCTTATCCTTTCAAGAGGACTCCTCTTCACTATACCACCAGCCTTAGCTTCCTGGATGGTTACTTGCCGAAGACCTTTTTAAAGAAGTCGGCGTGGAGGGTGGGTATGGGCTCCAGCATCTCGTGGAGGACGTGGGCCACGCCGGGCAGGGGGTGGAGGGTGGAGTCGGCGCCGTGGGCGGTGAGGAGCTTGTGGAGGGCCAGGGCGTTCTTCTCGTAGATAACGTTGGCGTCCTTGTCGCCGGATATGAGGAGCGTCTTGGGCAGACCTTTGACGAAGTCCTTGCCCCTGGCCTTGAGCATAAGCTCGGTCTGAGGCAGGGGGTCGCTGCCGGCTGTCGCGGCGGCGATGATGTCGTCAGGGGTATCGTCGGGCATGCCGAAGGCCTTGCAGATGACTTCCTTTCTATAGTGGAGCATCGATGCCAGGGACGCGACGGCCTGAGCGAAGACCACACCCTTAATCTTGCCATGGAGCGGCCCAATAGCCGCCAGCCACATGACTGTCCCACCCATGCCCGCCGACGTGTACATGCCCACCTTGTCGGCGTCTACGTTGGCCTTGTCCAGCATCATTCGATAGAGGGTTATGAGGGCGGCCACGGCGGCGGGACGCCCATAGTGGTCTCCCGTCAGCTCCGAACCGGCGACGGCGTAACCCGAGTCCACCAGCTTGTCGACGATGGCTTTGGCGGGGGGCTTCTTCATCCAGTCGGAATCGCCGTCACGCACATAGCTGCCCATGCCGCGACACCAGAGGACAAGGGGGACAGCGCCGGAACCTTTGGCCGATTTGTAGTTCCTGGGTGTCCTTAGAAATGACCATTCGCCGCCGGCCTGGAAGAATACGGTCTGCGCGCCGTCTTTGAGTTGAGGAAGAGGTTTATCCATTACATGTCTCCTTGTTTTGCACTAAAAGTGAATCTCGTTCTTAATCGGGATACCATCCCCTAGCCCCTTTCCCGACTGCATCGGGACTGAGTACAGCCTGCTGGAAGGGGAAGAGAAAATAAGGAACCACAACCCCCTCCTTCGACCAGGCTCAGGACGGCGTCTAACTCCCCCTTCGCCTTCCAGGCCGAAGGTGGAGAACCTGAAGGGAAGGAATTACCCACCAAGAGTCGGTAAGGAGCCATTGTCTTTCTTTGGCTTCGAGAAGGGGTACCAACAGGGTTTCTATCCAATGCTGGTGCCTCCTTAAGATTTAAGGCCCCCCGATGAATCGGGGGGCCTTGGACAGATCTGTGCCTGAACAGGGTCTAGTTAGTCGGGACCTTCACGCCGTCCAGCAGCCGCTTGCCGTAGAGCCGCACCGCATTGTCCCAAAGGATCTTGCGCTTCGACTCGTTGGAGATGGGCTGGGCCATCATGTTGGGGACGGGCTCCCAGGGGTCGGGGGCGTCGGCGTGGGGGTAGTCGGTGTTGAAGATGATGCGCTCGTCGCCCACGTGCTTGATGAGGAAGTCGATGCCCAGCTCATCGGCGTCGCAGGCGATGAACATCTGGCGCTGGAAGTACTCCCAGGAGGTGGCCTTCAGGGGCTCGCCGTGGTAGGTGTTGGACTGGCGGCCTTCGGCGCACTTCTCCAATCGGTTGAGCCAGAAGGGCAGCCAGGAGGAGTTGGCTTCCAGAATGGATATCTTCAGCTTGGGGAAGCGGTCAAGGATGCCGGTCATGATGAAGTGGGCGACGCCGATCATGTCCTCGAAGGGGAAGTTGACGGCGTGGTGGATGGCGTTGAAGGGGCCTTCCATGCCGTTGTATCTGGCATAGGTGGCGGGGTCCTGGGTAATAGTCTCGTTGCCGTGGAGGGACAGAGGAATGTCAAAGTCCTGGGCCAGGTCCCAGACCTTGTCGAACTCCTCCTGGTGCCACCAGTGTCCCTGGGAGGGCGTGGATATGATTATGGTGGCGGCGCCCATCTCGCCGACGGCGCGATGCATCTCCTTGACAATCTCGTCGGAGGAGCCGCCTGGGACCACCGCGGCGAACTTGACGCGATGGTCCGTCTGGTCGCAGAAGTCCTTGGCCCAGTTGTTGTAGGCGCGGACGATGGCTGCGCCCAGGGGGATGTCCTTGCGGGATATCTGGGCGCCCAGGTGACCGCCGGTGGGCAGCGCGACCTGCACGTCCCAGCCGAACTTGTTCATGTCGTTGAGGCGGCTCTTGGGGCTCCACCAGTCGCGCCAGGCGTCGCCGTACTTCTTCTCCTGGTCTCGATAGCGTCGCACGGTGGAGGGCGAGACCTCACCTTTGCTCTTGGGGATGAGGACGCCGTCGCCGTCATAGACCAGGCGGGACTTCATGTAGGACTCTTTGATGATGGGGCGGCGGTCGTAGAAGGCCTTCTCGGTATACTTGTTCCAGATATCGGGCGGCTCGTAGAAATGGGCGTCCGCGTCTATGACCTTAAAGCCATGGTACATGGATGTCTCTCCTTGGCCTAGTGTTTATATCTACTTTTTAGAGCCGTTCTTAACCCCGTACAATTCCAGGGCATTATCCCGTAGTATAGCTTTCTTCTGCGCTTCTGTCAGGTCTTTGCGCCCCCACAGGTGGTGGATGCTCTCGGGGTACTCGTTGTCCCAGTGGGGCCAGTCGGAGGCGTAGAAGAGGCGGTTCTTGCCCATGATGCGAATGACCTCTGGGATAAGGTCTTCGCCAACCTCGGTATGGATCCACACGCGCCCGCTCTTCATGTAATCGCTGGGTTCCTTCTTGCAGTTCGGCGCCTCGAAGTAGCCCCGCTTTTCCCACTCCTCGTCCATGCGGTTCAACAGGTAAGGCACCCATGTAGAGCCGGCCTCCAGGTAGCCGACGCGGAGGTTGGGGAACTTCTCGAAAACACCTTCGTAGGTCATGTGCATCATCTGCATCATGTTGGAGACGGGGAAACCGATGGTGTGGCGCTGGATGAACTTGGTGTACTTGATGTACTCGCGGGTGGCGTGGCCGCCGTGGACGGCGATGGCGCAGCCCAGGCGCTGGGCCTCGGCGTAGAAGGGGTGGAGGCGCTTCTCGCCCAGGAGGCCGAAGCCGACGGCCGCCAGGAAGACGCCGCTGTAGCCGAGCTCGGTGACGCAGCGTCGCATCTCTTTGATGGACTCATCGACATCCATGAGAGGCATGAGGGCGACGGATTTGAAGCGAGGGCTGTGCTTGAGCCACTTGTCGTGGACGTAATTGTTGTAGGCGCGGGTGATGGCGATGAGGTAGTCGGGGTCGCTGATGGCGGAGTAGCCCAGGAGGGTGGTGGGGAAGAGGAACATGGTCTCCATGCCGCCGTCGTCAGCGACTTTAAGCCACTCGTCGGGGGTGGGGAAGCCGGGGCCGCCGAAGGCGCCCAGGGTGCCGCCGAGGCCGGGGTCGAAGAAGTCCTTGCCGGAGATGGTGCCGCCGCCGACACGGCCGTTTTCGTCAGGGATAAAGGGGTGGGCACGCTTGATCTTGGCGTAGGGGCCTTCCAGATAGGACATGAGATCGGTTTCGGGCTCATTGATATGGCCGTCAGCATCTACGACGCCGAAAGGCAGCTTCATAGCGGTCCTCCTCTACACATCCTTGTTGTTAAGCCCTACGTTAATCCCAGGGGTTTGAGGTGTCAATAAGGAGGTCTACTGGTGGGCGATTACGGAATGCGTAAGAGAACTGAGTTCGTGCGAATATATCAACTTTTAGCTTCGGGCCCATGAAGGTAAATTGTCTATATGTACGGAAGCTCGGGATTCGTTTTTCCTGAAAATTTTTTAGAGAAACGAATCGGATTTCCAGGCGTGAATTAGGCACAGATTCGTTTTCTTGGTCCAAGCGTGGCGTTGGGTGATGTTGGAATTCCTGAAGGTGAGAGGAGGGCCGATCCTCCTGGGGCGGACCAGCCACCTTCCCGGTTACATCGGGATTTCGATTGATATTGTTTGCATAGGCGCTCAGCATGAATAAAGAAGAGGTTGGGGGCCGACGCGTGGGCCTGCCTCGATTATATGAGTAGGCTGTGGGGCAGTTGTTTCCTTCGAAAAAATTCTTTTTGTGCCTAAAGCGCTCAAAACAACCTCCGGGGCCATTTTATATCTTCCTATAAAAATTTCTTTACCCCCCTCTTTTTCGGAAAACAAATGCGGAACAATTTAAGGGCCAAACCTAGTCGAGGCGGCGGCAGGGCGAGGCTACCTTTGACAAAATAACCTTTCCGATTAGCATCGGGGCCGATCCGCCACGGCGGACGAGCCTCCCCATTGTATAGAAATCAAGGATGGGGAGATTTCGCAATTAATATAAATAAGTTAAGGTGCTCAATTTGCTGAAACGAATCGGGGTACCAGACGTG
This sequence comes from SAR202 cluster bacterium, assembly GCA_016872285.1. Taxonomy (NCBI): domain Bacteria; kingdom Bacillati; phylum Chloroflexota; class Dehalococcoidia; species SAR202 cluster bacterium. The sequence goes on from VGZZ01000033.1 coordinate 26,400, forward strand.
GCTTAGGCATGATCCGTTTTCTGGTTTGTCTCATTCGTTCAGCGGGCAATCGCCGATGGGATGAAGTATGGGAGAAGGGGGCACCTCCCGATGGTATTATAGAAGCATAAGATAGAACATGTGTTTGTCTTAAGGCAAGGGGCCGCATGACATTAAAAATATGGTTACCGAAATAAAGTGATTGTCTCAAAACTACGGTTACCGAAATCCCAGGGAGGTAGCCG
>VGZZ01000034.1 GCA_016872285.1 SAR202 cluster bacterium
CGACTCCTCCACCACTCCCATCATCCAGCACAGCGACGCCGTCGGCGCCGTCGCCGGCTGCTTCGCCATCCTCGCCGCCCTGCACCATCGACGCCGCACAGGTAAAGGCCAGTGGATCGATATGTCCCAGGTCGAGGCTTTCCTGCCCCATCTTGGCGGAAGCCTCATGGACTGGAACATGAACAAACGAGCCACTGAACCCTTAGCCAACCGCCACCCTCATCTCGCGCCCTGGGGCTGCTATCCATGCAAAGCCTGCCCTGAGCCTGGTCGAAGAGGCGACGACAACTGGCTGGTTATCAACGTCACCACCGAGAACGAGTGGCTGGCCCTCTGCAAGGCCACCGGCAATCCAGGATGGGCCACCGACCCCCGCTTTGCCGACGCCATCAGCCGCCGCAAAAACCACGACGCCCTGGACGCCTGCATCGCCGGGTGGACGCGAGGCCAGAATAAGCACGAGGCCATGAAGCTTCTCCAAACCGCCGGCGTCCCCGCTCAGGCTGTCCTCGACGACGTTGACCTTTTCACCGACCCTCACCTGAAAGCCCGCGGCTTCTTCCCAACCCTACCCCACGCCGCCGTCGGCCCCCGCCGATACCCTGGCTTCTTCTGGCGGCTCACCAAAATGGACCGGCCCGTCCGTCACCCTCCCAACCTCCTCGGTGAGCACAACGACTACGTCTACGGCGAGATGCTCGGCATGTCCAAGAAAGAGCTGGCTTTCCTCCACGCCGAAGGCATCATCGGCGAAGAATTCCCGCCGGAGATGTATAACATCGCCTAGTCACTACCTAGATCTTATTGCCCTAGGATTTTGGCTTCGTGTAATATCCCTCGCTGGTCGGCAGTTTCTTATTCCGCCTGCGCATTACGAGGAGATTTCCATAATCCATGACTCGCGGCCATTACTTTCGTGTACGGAAAATTATCTTCCTGGGCCTTGTATTAATATTTACGCTCTCGGCCTCCGGTGTTTGGGAGACTCACAGAGCTAATGCCCAACCCTCCGGCCAAGAAGAAGGAGAGCCCATTAAGGTTAAGGTCGGCGCATATGTGCTGAACGTCGGCAGACTAGACACAGCCACCGGCTCTTACACCATAGACTTTTATCTCTCCTTCTCCTGCGATCAGCCGTGCAGCCCCGGCCTCTTTGAGTTCTCCAACGGCCGCGCTACCTCCATAGACAAGTCCGTCGATGAGCCGACCGAAAAGTTCTACCGGATCCAGGCTGCTCTTAACACCAGCCTGGACCTAGCTGATTACCCTTTTGACCGCCACAAGCTGATTATTAAATTGGAGGACAAGGAGCAAACGTCGCAGACCCAGGCCTATGAGGTGAGCCTGGCCGACAGCGGGCTAGACCCCGCGGTGGACGTAGTCGGGTGGGCCATTGACGGGTGGAGCGCCAGCGTAGATGACCACTACTACGAGCCTTACGGCACCAGCTTCTCCCAATACAGCTTCGCCATCGAAATCCACCGCTCTCGGTTGGCGGCGGTGCTGAAGTCCTTCCTGCCTGCCCTGGTGATAGTCTTTGTGGGCATGCTGGCCCTGGTGCTGAGTCCGGACAAAATAATTCCCCGCCTCACCTTGACCACAGGCTCCTTCACCAGCGCCGTGCTCTTTCACTTGAACCTGACGTCGTCCATACCGCCCGTGGGCTATCTGACCTTCGCGGACCGGTTCATGATCTTCAACTACGTCACCCTGGCCATGGTCCTGGCGAGCACGCTCATGGCGCTGTACTACGTGGACAAGAAGCGGCCCGAAGCCGCCCAAAGGGTCCATCACGCCGCCCTGGCCGCGGTCCCTCTGGTCTGGCTAATGCTTCACGCGCTCAACTTCCTGCTCCTGTAAGCGCTGGTTGACCTGCCGCTTGTTAAACGCTGGTTCTGCTACTCAATCCGCTCCGTCATAATATGCCGCCGGTTCTTGGTATACGGCCGCACCTGCGCAGGCCACCGTCCCTTCTCTACCGCCTTGTTCCACTCCGAGGTTAGAAGCACTTCCGGGCTCTCCAGCTCGTAATAAGCGTGGTATCGAGGCTCGCTCTCAAAGACCATCTCCTTCTTCTGCCCGCCGATGTACATGCTCAGAGGCACCTTCTTATACCGCGCCACGGAGATTACCCCTGGCACTTCCATTAGATGCGGAATGTGGTCCTGGTCATACACGTCCTGGAATATCTTATCCTTCTCCTTGTCCACGTCCATGCTGGCGATGAATAGGTACTTGGATGTCAGCGGCATCAGGCGTTCCTCCAAAAAAGTAGGTTCAGGGCACATACTTTACCCCCTTCCCTAGACCTTGTCGAAGCCTGGCGTTGCGGCCAATAAAAAAACTAGCGCCCCAATAGGGTCGGGGCGCTAGCAAAAGGAAAGGTGGAAACGCTACCTGGAAATAGTGTCAGGCCACTCGCCCAGCGTCACGTTCAACTGAATCGTCTGCCCGTCTCGATGCACCGTCAACCTCACAACATCGCCGGGCTTGTGCTCATTAAGCCTCTGCACCAAGCCCTGTATCGTCTGCACGCTTCGCTCATTGAGCGCGGTAATCACATCGCCGCCGGGCCCGGGCTGCAGCGAGTTCCCACCGCTGGCGGCCCGCAGCCCCGCCGACTGGGCCGGGCTGCCATTCGATACCGACAGGACGTACACGCCGCTGTCGGTATTGATATCCAGGAACTGCGCCAGCTCAGGCGTTAAGTTCATGCCGCTTATACCCAGCCACGGCCTCCTCACCACAGGCTGCGACTCATCATTCCCCTGGGCCAGCAGCAGCTTAGCTGTATTCACAGGCACCGCGAAGCCGATACCTCCATTCGGCGCCTGCTCGATGGACGTGTTGATGCCGATGACTTCGCCCGCCGAATTAAGGAGCGGGCCGCCCGAGTTGCCCGGGTTGATGGACGCGTCCGTCTGGATCATGCCGGTGATAGGCCGGCCAGCTATACCGGGGCGGCTCCGGTCCACACCGCTGACCACGCCCACAGTGATGGAACCGTCCAGCCCCAGGGGACTGCCTAGGGCCGCCGCCATCGAGCCTGGCCGCACCGAGTCCGAGTCCCCCAGAGGCAAGGGCGTTATGCCGGACAACTGCGCCGCGTCCACCTGCAGCAGCGCCATATCGTCGGCGGGGCCTGTGCGCACCACCCGGGCGTCCAGGCTGCGGCCGTCGTGCAGCGTCACCCGCACCTGCGTCGCGTTCTGCACGACGTGATAGTTAGTGAGAATATGGCCCTGGTCGTCCACCAGGAACCCGGACCCCTGCCCTGTTGCCGGCGCCGCAGGCCTGAAGAAGCCTCCCGCCGACTGGCTGACCGTCCTCACCTCCACCACCGCCGGGTTTGATCGCTGGTATAACGACACCACCTGCTCTTCGTCATAAAGCACTGGCGAAGCGTGGGTGGATGTCATAAGCCTCGGCGACAGCACGGCGCCGACGGCGAACACTCCCAGCACCATGGCCATTACTAGGGTTGAGTAAACAAAGGTCTTTGTGCTCTTCATATTTTTGCTCTCATAAATTCAAAGTTAGAAAGTTTGATTGGTTATAACCGGCAGTTCAAAGGTAAACACGCTGCCCAGGCCCGGCGCGCTCTCCGCCCCTATGGAACCACCGTGTGCTTCGACGATCTGCCTGGCGATGGTCAACCCCAGCCCCGCCCCACCGGTAGCGCGCGCCCTGGACGGGTCCACCCTATAAAATCTATCGAAAATGTGCGCTAGCGCCTCCTGTGGTATTCCTATGCCCGTATCGCTTACCGATACTCGCACCTTCCCACCGGCCTCCACTGACTCAACGCTCACCCTTCCTCCTTCCGGCGTGTGGAAGATAGCGTTGTCCAGCAGGTTGCTCAACACCTGGGAGATACGCGTCCGGTCCATAGACACCAGAGGCAAGCTGGACGCCGCGTCTAGAGTCAGAGTCAGGCCCTTAGCCGTAGCTCGCGGGCTGAAGGCATCCACGGACTTCTTCATCAGTTCTTCCATCGATTCAGGCTGCCGGTCCAGCTTTAGCGCCCCCGCCTCCGCCAGGGCCAGCAACCGTAGGTCCTCCACCAGCCGTGACAAGTGCAGCACCTGCTGGTATATCGTGTCGATGGTCTGGGCGTCCGCCTGGACCACTCCATCTTTAACCGCCTCCAGATAGCCTCGGATGTTGGACAGGGGCGTGCGGAGTTCGTGGGCCACGTCAGCCACCATGTGCCGCCTTTGCTGTTCCGCTTTTTCCAGGTTTTCAGCCATAACGTTAAAGGTCTGCGCCAGCCTGCCCATGTCCCCGTGGTCCTCCACCGGGACCCGTTGTGTCAGGTCGCCGCGTCCCAGCCGCAGGGCAGCCGTGTTCAGCGACTTTACCGGCGCCAGGATGCGCTGCGACACCAGGAACACCATGGCGACGCCGGCCAGCAGCGCGGCTATCCCCGTCCATACCAGCGACCGGTTAATCGAGGAGGCCAGGCGGCTCAGCGGAGGCTCCAGCGCCAGCTCCTGGTTCGGCTCGATAGCCAGCGACCCGACCTGGTTTCCACTGTTGACTATGGGAAGCATCCTGCCGGTATCCTCGTCGCTTCCGGAATCTTTAGCTAAAGGACGGCTCTCCGTGGACACGAAAGGGTACTCGCTAGGCCCGCCTAGATAGTGGGGTCGCGGCTTCCACGGCCCAAAGCGCTCGCGATGGGAGTCCGCCACCACCCGGCCCTCGCGGTCGCTGAGAACCATGCGCCAGCCGTAAAGGTCGCCGGCCCTTTCCAGCACCACCTCTACCCCTGACCAGTCGCGCCGCGTTGAATACATCTCGGTAACAACGTGCTGCACCTGCTGCGCCCTGGCGGCGGCCACCTCCTCCTGGTACCTCTCCGTCTCGTTCTGCGCGGCATAGCCCACGTAGAGGCTGACGCCTCCCAGGGCCAGGATTAGCACAAAGGTAAAGCCCAGAAGCAGCCTGAACTGAAGACTGGAGAACCACTTATTCACGGCCAAATCTGTACCCCACGCCGTAAACAGCCTGGATGTAGTGCCAGCTCTCCGAGTCTACGCCTAGCTTGCGCCGAAGGTTGGAAACGTGGGCGTCCACCGTCCGGTCAAAGCCGTCGAAGTCGTAGCCGAAGGCCCGGTCGATGATCTGGTCGCGGGTGAACGCGCAGCCCGGCTCTCGCATGAACATAGCCAGGAGCCGAAACTCGGTGGGCGTCAGCGAAATCGCCTTGCCCCCGACCTCCACCCTTCGATTGGTCTGGTCCAAAGCTATGTCTTTGTATGTCATGCCCTTTGCTCCGCTCTCTCGCGATTCCCGGTCCGTCCGGCGCAGCACGGCCCGCACCCTCGCCGCCAGCTCTCGAGGGCTGAAAGGTTTGGTGATGTAGTCGTCGGCGCCCAGGTCCAGCCCCGCCAGCCGGTCCTCCTCTTCCACCCTGGCTGTAAGCATGACAATGGGCACCGACGACTCTTGCCTTAAGCGACGGCATATCTCCAGCCCGTCGATGCCAGGCAGCATCAGGTCCAGCACCACCAGATCGGGATGCGCCTCCAGGGCCAGCCTCAGACCGTCGGTCCCCTTCGACGCCGTGATAACCTTGTGGCCGTCCTTTTGCAGGTACAGCCGCACCAGTTCCAGCGCGACGGCGTCGTCTTCAACGACCAGTACGGTAGCAGGCACAGGCCTCTCCCCTATCGAATTTCGAGGCTTCTGAAGCCCCTGATGTACTAGTGTACCCTTTGCTGCCATAGCGTGTTAAAAGGACGTGACGCCGGGAGTCGCCGAAGGTGTTTCGGCGGGCGCTTCATCTTCTGGGCATGGGAAGGCCTTGAAGAAGTGGTGATGGCGGCCAAAGTGCCTCAATCGTTGCCCTTCGAAAAGGAACGGCCTGTGTCCAAAGAATGGACCAAGCTTTGACAGCGCCTCAGGCCGCTCCGCCAGCCACGCCTTAATCTCGTCCGCCTCCGCCTGGGTCAGCTCACCCTTCTCCACCAGCTTGTCGAGATGCTCGTTGATAACCTCGTCCATCTGCTCTCTGCGGGCCTGCTTCACCGCACTCTTCACCTCCGCAGGGTCCTTCCCGAGAATCTCCGCCACTCGATTCGTGTACTCTTCCTTGGCCGCCTCTCGCTCCGCCCCGCCCGACCCGTCGCGATTGCTGGCGGCGAAAACCGCCCCGCCCACCGCCAGCGCCGCCAGGGCCGCCGCCGCGACGGAAACCACTAACCAGCGTCTCTTCATCAGCCACCTCCAGTTGTATGCGTTAACTTAATTTATACAAGCCAACCTTCAAGAAAGTTTGAAGGGAATTTCAGATGCTATAATCATCGGAAGGTCAACGGTGATAGGTAATGGCAAAAAGGCGGATATTTACAGTTATACTGGAACCTGAGGAGAGCGGCGGCTTTGTTGTCCATTGCCCCGCTTTGCCAGGTTGTATCAGTCAGGGAGACACGCGACAGGAGACCCTGGATAACATCAAAGAAGCTATCCTTCTTGTTCTAGACGTTATGAGCGAGCAGGGCCAGTCCGTTCTTCCAGAAACACCGGAGGTTGTCAGTCAGGAAATCGCGGAAATATTGAAGATTCGGGACGAAGACGGCTTGCCGCTTATAGTGGAGACAGCCCAAGTAGAACTCCCATCCACCGTCCCTGCTTAGTGCCGAGGCTCCCTGTTTTATCCGGCAGGGAGATTGTTGTGGCTTTCGAGCGTGCTGGTTGGCGCGTATCCCGCCGGGCGCCAGGAAGTCATATCGTTATGAACAAATCTGGTGCCCGGCTAAATGTCTCAGAACCTGACCACCGCGAGGTGAAGGTGGGTACACTAAGAGGATTAATTCGCAAAGCTGGCATGACTGTAGAAGAATTTCTGGCTCTGCTCTAGTCCTTCCCTTTTACCCAAACGCCCCCATCCCCGTAATCTCCCTCCCCAGTACCAGCGCGTGTACGTCGTAAGTCCCCTCGTAGGTGTCCACCGTCTCCAGGTTTAGCATGTGACGAATGCTGTGGTACTCCAGCGTTATCCCGCTGGCCCCCAGTATCTCCCGCGCCGACCTCGCCCCCTTCAGCGCCGCCCGCACGTTCGACCGCTTGGCCATGGACACGTGCGCGTACCCCATTGTCCCCTCATCCTTCATCCGCCCCAGCTTCCACGCCACCATCAGCCCCGACGTGTGGTCCGACAGCATGTCCGCCAGCTTCGACTGCACTAGCTGCCTCGACGCTATCGGCGCGCCGAAGGTCTTGCGGTTCTTGGCGAAGCCCACCGCCTCCTCGTACACCGCCTCCAGCGATCCCATGGCCCCCCACGCGATGCCGTATCGCGCCTGCGTCAGGCACGACAGCGGCCCCCGCAGCCCCTTCACGCCCGGCAGCGCCGCCGACTCCGGCACCCGCACCTCGTCCAGCACCAGTTCGCTGGTCACTGACAGACGCAGGCTCATCTTGTGCTTTACCTTGTTGATAGTGAAGCCCTTAGCATCCGTGGGCACCAGGAAGCCGCGCACTTCGTTGTTCTCGTCCACCGCCCACACTAACGCCACCTGCGCGATGTTGCCGCTGGAAATCCACATCTTGCGGCCCGTGATGACATAATATTTACCGTCCTTGCGCGCCCGCGTCTTCATCGCCCCGGGATCAGAACCACCCTCATGCTCCGTCAAGCCAAAGCACCCCAGTACCTCGCCTCGAGCCATAGCCGGCAGGTACTTCCGCTTCTGCTCCTCCGACCCGTAGGCGTGTATCGGGTACATTACCAGCGCGCCCTGGACGCTGGCGAAGCTCCTCAGCCCTGAGTCCGCCCGTTCCAGCTCATACATAATCAGCCCGTAGGCCACGTTCGACACCCCCGCCGTCCCGTACTCCGACGGCAGGCTGGCCCCTAGAAACCCAAGCTCCCCCAGCTTCGACGCCAGGTGCTTGGGAAAAGTCTCCTCCTCCCACCACTGGTTGACATGGGGGATGACCTCTAAGTCCATAAACTGCCGCGCCGTCGCCTGCGCCTGCTTCTCTTCTTCCGTCAGCAGCGACGCGATTTGATAAAAGTCGAGCATGGGGCCTCCGTCCAAATGGCTAACGACTGTCAGTGTAGCTCAGAGGAGGCAAAAAGCAACGGGCGGTTACTTGCCGACAGCCTGCTTGACCTTATTCAAATCGAACACGTTTACCGTGCTGTTGGTAACGGTGCTGACAAAGCCCAGTCCACGCCCTACGTCAAGCTTCACTGCCCAGGGGCACTCGTCCACTTCTATCATCGCCAGCGGCTTCAGCGTGTCCATATCCGCCACGCCTATATGCCTCGAGTCGCCAATAACTGCGTAGATGAGGCGGTTGGTCTCGTCCACCGCGATGCCCCAGGCCGGCTTCCCCGATACAAACCCCGACACCCGTCCCGTGATGGCGCCGGTATCCACGTCGACGGCGTAGATATTGTATGGCTGGTCCGGCATGGCTAATCGAGTCAAATACAACTGGCGCGTGTCGGGCGAAAAGGCCATCTGCGCCGCGCCCAGGTACTTGTCCCCCGGCGCCGAAGTCCCAAACGACTTCACCACCTGCCCGCCGACCATGTCCACCACCGTAACCTTCCCGCTCTCCAGGCTCAACACGTACGCGAGTCCCTTGTCGGCATCCATGACCGCCGGATGAGGAAACTTAGGCACCTGTAGATGCCTTACCAGGCTTCGGGACTCCACGTTGACTATCGAAATGTACTCCTGCGACCCGTCTTTGGAGTTGGTGACCACCAGCAAGTCCGTTTCAGAGTTGAGGGCCGTGGCGTGGGGCACTCCTCCCACCTGAATAGAAGTCGCTTTCTCCCCCGTTCCCTTGGCATGTACCGCCACCGTACCCGAGGATGTCGCGACATACACCACGTTCCGCTCGGGGTCGACGAGGGGCCAGATGGGCGCGCGGTCCGTAGGCTCCACCTCGATTTCTTGCCGCTTAACCGGATCGATGACGTTCAGCGTGTTCGTGTTGGCTTTGACGACAGGCGCTTTGCCGCACCATTGGGCCATAGCGGTGCCCGAGTTGTTCGCCACATAGACCAAGCCGGTTTCCATGTCCACTTCCAGCCCGTTGGTGCCGTAGCTGGTCATGGGAATGCTTATTACGCCCACGTTATTGAGGATAGGCAGCGGGCCGCCCACCTGGTCTGGGCCGCCGGGTGGTGGGGGCTTTACCATCGTTGGCGTCGCTGTGGCAGTGCGCGTGGGCGTGCGGGTCGGGGTGGCCGTCCGCGTCGGTGTGGGCGGGCGGGTGGCGGTGGGGGTCGATGTTGGGATGGATGCAGACGTGGCGGTGGCGGAGGTCGGGCTTGGCGCCGTCGGCGAAGGCGTGGGCGTAGGTGAGGGAGGCGCTACAGGGATCTGGGTCGGCGTTTGCGTCGGTGTGGATGCGGGCTGGGTAGGGGAAGAGGTCGCGGCAGGCAAAACAACGGTTGGCGTGTCCTGCACGGTGCCGCAGGCCGCCAGCAGGAGCAGCACTGCCAGGGCCAAGTTCCAGGAAAACGCTAGTTTTCGTAGCACAATAGGCAGTTTATCGGCCTGCCTGCAATCCGAGCAATACTATTCGATACGAAATCCTGGAAAACTAGGCCCTTACCGCCCACGCCTCTATGCTGAAGCTCGCCCCTGTCGGCAGGCCTTGGTTCGCCGTTACTACCGTCACCGCGGGCAGCGACGGCCCCAGATAGCGGCGCCGCATCTCATTCAACAGGTCTTGCTGGTAAGCGTTGGCCGGGTCCGTCCACTCCACCGTCCGCACCACGTCCTCCGCCGACACTCCCGCCGACCCCAGCACCATCTGCAAGTTCTCGTAGGCCCTCTCCGCCTGCTTCTTGAACCCCCCGCCGACCACCTGACCCGTCGTTCGGTCCATAGGCACCTGGGCTGAACAGAAGACATATTTGCCGCACCGCACTGCGTCGGCGCCCGATGGCGCGTCCTTCCACCCCGCCACCCTCACCACCCGCCGGTCGCGGCCTAAATACGCCGTGGCGTCGATCTCCAGCAGCGCCTCGCCGCGCAGCAGCCGCTGGATGGGCAGCGCGCCGGCGGCCACGGCGTCGTTCTTCAGCGCCTGCCGACGCAATGTGTGCGTCCTCGAGTATTCCGGCGCTCCGGCGGGATGCACGTAGTCGGCCACCCTCACCACCTTGGACGGCTCCACCCCCGCATCCTTCATCACCTGCCCCAGCGCGTGCCGCCACACCGCCTGCGCCTGGTCCTTTATCCCCTCCGGATACCTCTCGGTCTTCGACGCCTCGTCATACACACGGCCCGTCGCGCCCGACAGCCAGAACCACTCCTCGCCGACGAAGAAGCCCGGCCAGAAAGTGCGCGTCTTGTATCGCTCCCACGTCGGCGTCCCTTCAGGGAACACCGCCCGCTTCTCCCGCCCGCCCCTCATCGCCACCGCGTTCATAGATATCAGCGCCGCCGACTTGGGCAGCCCCTCCACCAGCACCCCTACCGCCGCCGGCATGCTCCCCCCGAAAGCCTGACGCCGCACGTCGGCGGTGTGGCGGTATTCGGGCATGGAGGCCTCCAGCGCGTAGTCCACCGTATAGACCACGTCCTGGTAGCTATACCCCGCCGACTCCAGAATCGCCCCCAGCTTCTCGAAGATAACCTTGGTCTGTTCCAGCGTGCTGAGCCGCTTGATGATATAGCCGCCTCGCTGGGCGTCGTACTCCTCGGCGGTGAGGTTGGACACACACAGCAAGCCATTCCGCTCCACCGCCAGCGAGTACGCCTTCTCGGAGTATTTAGGGTCCCACGAATAGTTGTCCGGATTGATTATTCGCTTCTCGGCCATGAGTCTCCCTATCTATCCTTCAAATTTGCGCCTGAATCCAGGCCTTCAGTCTACTAAATCAACTGTCTATTCACCAAAAAGAGGCGCCCTGATTGATCGGGGCGCCTCTTTTACGCGTTTGTAAGGCTATTGCCTGGGCTACGCCAGGTCTAGTCTTATGGGCTTTATATGTACTTCTTCGTACAGGTTGCCTTTCCCGTCGGCGCTTAGGACAGGGTATACGTAGCGCGTGATAAAGCAGTCGAAGTAGTTGTACCGCTTCCCGTCGGAACCGTCCTTCATTATCTCGATGATGGATAAATCAAACCTGGCGAACTTTCCCTTAACCGTATCGTTGATGTTCTGTCCAATCCACTTGCGCGACTTGGTCATAGGTCCGCGAAGGACAATCTCGGTTACGGACTTGGGCGTGGGTTCCCCCGTAGAGATTCGATCCGACCCCGTCGAGGAATCCCCAATCTCTATGCATAGCGCCCCGCCCGTGGCGGTCTCCCACGCTTTATCTTCATTCTTCCCGCCTGCTGGTCCGCTAACCTCAATTCTGAACCCCTTAACCACCATCATCTCATCCGGCTTCTTTGTCACCATGGACAGCCTCTTTTTTGTTTGTTAATAAGTATCGATATGCTAAATGGAACTAAGCAAACTCTACTCGGCCAATCTTCACCGTTATAGATTCAACCATGGTCGTCGAGCTGGGACTGTAATCGCCCGGGTCGAACTTGATTGGAAAACACTCGAATAAGTTATACTTGCGCGCCTCGCTGCCGTCCCGATCTTTGATAATGACCGATATGTTCTTCCTAACGTCCTTGCCCCTGGAGGCATCATGCAGCCATTGAAGCAGCTCTTTGCTATTTTTTCCGACCCTGCTTCTAAAAGAAGCCTTACCATAATGGGCATCCCCTGGCGCGTAAGTCCTGTAGTCCCAGTCCGCCCCCGTGGTAGTCTCACGAATATCTATGGTCAAATCTTCAACCTGGATTGACTGGATGTTGGCACTGGTTTCGGGAAGGCCTGGAATGTCAACTGCGAACTTGCCTGCACCGTTCTCCAAAAACTCGTCCTGGTTCAGACCTTTGGCCGCCGCCGCCTCCGCCCTCTCTAAAACCGACCCGTTGATCACCGACGGCAGCCCACCCAGCCCCAGGGCCGCCACCCCCGCCACGGCGCCGGTCACTGCGGTAGCTCTCAAAAAATCTCGACGGCTTATACCCGCTGAATCGCTTAGTTTCCCATTGCTTTTGTTTGTAGCCCTCTTTTTAGTCACATCTCTCACCTCACGATATATTGTCTAGCAAGACGACAAGACTGCCCTCCTGCGGACATGACTAGTATAAACCGCTCAAAAGGAGGTGAGAAGGGACACCAAGAGGGATGTTGCCCTCTCTTCCTCTACGCTGGGCTGTCGCCCCGCACCGGCATTCTTATCGTCGCGCTGGCCGGGTCCACCACCGCCTCGCCCTTCTGGTTCTCAATCCATAGCCGGCATTCCACCAGCCCCTCGCCCCCAATAGCCAGCGACGATATGACCTGCCCTTTGCACGTCAACACGTCGCCTGGGAAAACCATGCGCCTGTTTTGAAAGCTCAGCTTATTCAAGAACGCCTTCGGGCCGGCCCAGTCCTGGACCATCTGCGTCAGGTAAGCGCCCAGCATCTGCCCATCGACGATGGGCTGTGGAAACCCTGCCTGCTTCGCCGCCTCCGAGTCGTAGTGGATCCGCACCAGGTCCCACGTGGCCGCGGCGTAGGCTGCCATCCTTACTAGGCTTATCTCTTTGCGAAGGGGCGTCATTTCCTCGCCCATCTTCACGTCTTCGAGGAACCGCATGGTCGCCTGCTGCGTCATGACGATGCCTCGGCAGGGAACCGCGCTACCATGGTCTCGATGTTCTTGGCCAGCAGCTGGCCGTGCTGGTTGTAGTAGCTGATCTCGGTGTCTCGAAATATTAAACGGTTCGTCCTGCTGGCCTTCTCGGACACCTTAATTACCTTGCTTTTGACAGTGATAACATCGTCGGGGTGGACGGGCTGGAAGAACTCGTATGAGTTGCCCGCCCGCAGCAGCCCGCCCAGAGCGTCGTGGGCCATGGACGTGGGGTATCCCTGCTCGTTCATGTCCTCGTTGATCAACTGGTGCGTCTCGCACACCAGCGTCGGCGGCGCGGCGACATCCCGCAGCCCCACAGCCTTGGCCGCCGCCTGGTTTACATAAATCGGATTGGCATCCTGCACCGCCATCGAATAGAACCGAAACGCCGCGCGGCCTATCTCCTCCGGCGCGGTGTAGCCGGTCTCCTTGCCCACCGTGGCGAGCAGATGACGAAGGACTTGCTGGTAAGAGGCTGGCATATCTAAGTCCGCCGCTCAAATCTCGAAAATCTTCTCCCTCCTTGAGGGGGAGAACTAAAGAGGGGGGTCTGAAGGCTGCTCAGTTTTGCCGTCATATTGAGTGAACTGCTTATGCGGGCTTTTGGATTAGTTCTGCCGGCCCCCACTTCTTCCCAAAGTCGTCCCTGTGAAGATATCGCCCCGTCAGCGACTCCGCTGACTGCAGCGCCAGGTACACCGCGCACGGCCCTGATGCCTCCGGCTCGTACCGGCTGTCCCAGTTCTTGTGGTTCCACTCGTTTAGCCACGCGCCCTCCGTCTTCACGCTGCCCGGGCTATAAATGTTCACCGCGACGTTATGCTCTCGAAGCTCCTCGGCCAGCGTAAAGCTGAGCATGTGCAGCGCCGCCTTGCTGGCGCTGTAGGCCGTGCCCCCGCCCGTCGTCGGGTCCGCCCCCATCCTCGACCCCACGTTAATAATGCTGCCTCGCTTCTGCTTCACCATCACCTGCGCCACGTACCGGCAGCACAGGTAGGGGCCGCGTATGTTTATCGCCATCAGCTTGTCCCACCGCGCCGGCTCGATGTCCAGGAACTTGTCGCCGACAATGATAAGCCCGGCGTTGTTCACCAGCACGTCAATCTTGCCGTACTTCGCCATCACCTCGTCGACCATCGACTTGACCTGCTTTTCATCCGTCACATCGCAGTGGACGGCCAGGGCCTTCCCACCCAACGACGCGATCTGGTATGCCGTCTGCTCCGCGGTCCCCGGCAGCCCCGTGGGCGACGCCGCCCGCGACGCCGCCACCACCACGGCCCCCTGCCGTCCGTACTCTATGGCGATAGCCCGTCCAATGCCGCGGCTGGCGCCAGTGACAATGGCGACCATTCCCTTCATCTTTTGCTTATCTGGCATGGGCGGCCTTGGCCCGGGCCTTAGCCTGCTCCTCCTTCTTGAATTCTGGAATTATATACTTCCCGTAAAGCTCGATAGTCTTCATAACCGACTCGTGCGGCACCGTCGTCGTCTGCGCCATCACTATCATCTGGTCGATACCAATGGCCTGGTGCTTCCTGAGCCCTTCGATGCAGCGCTGCGGGCCTCCCGCGATAATAACCGCCCGGTCGCACAGCGTCGCGGCGTCCAGGCCGTCCCACACCTTGTAGGACAGCGCGTCGCCGCCCGACAGGGACAGCGCCTGCTCCTGCGACAGCTTCTCCTTTTCGCCCACGTATCGGGAAAACTCCAGCTTCAGGTGTTCCGGTACGCCTCCCCAGTTCTGCAGCAAGCGATGATAAACGTCCCGCTGGTCTTGAACATATGGCTTGCCCGGCCCAAAGAAGGTCTTGATAGACCGTTCCCCCATCTCCATCGCCTTCCGGTCGTCCTCCAGACAAACGCCTAGCGTCGAATTGGCCCACTGGTCGTTGATAAAGGCTCCGACAGGTTTGGCCCGCCGGGCCTTCTCTTTATACGCCTGCACGTAGGGCTCTAACGTCGAAGGTACGCTCGACCCGAAGGATAAGACGCCAATGCCCATCTCCGCCGCGATGTCGTAGGTCGCGTTCTGAAGGGCGGCCACCCAAAGCGGCGGGTGAGGCTTCTGGTATGGCTTGGGCCGCACGTCTCGCGGCGGCGTCTTCCAGAACTTGCCTTCGTACGAGAACTGTTCCGATGCCCAAATCTTGGGAATCATGTTTATGGACTCGGCCCACATGTCCCGGCTGTCCCGCGGGTCAATCCCCATTCCCATAAGCTCGTAGGGCGACGACCGCCCGGTCCCCAGGTCCACTCGCCCGTTGGACAAATGGTCCAGCATCGCAATGCGCTCCGCCACTCGAATGGGGTGATGGTAAGGCAAGATCACAACGCCCAGGCCCAGTCGGATGTTCTTGGTGCGCTGGCTGACGGCGGCGTAGAAAAGCTCAGGGCAGGGGGAGCAGGAAAATCCTGTAAGAAAGTGGTGTTCCACAAACCATAAATAATCGAATCCAGCCTGGTCCGCCAGGACGCACTGCTCCAGCGTCTCCTCGATAACTTTATGGTCGTCCAGGCCAGGCCGCTGCATCTCGAACTGCAAACCCAGCTTCATGGCCCACCCCCTTGTCTCTTCGACGGGTTGGCGCAATTCTAACTATTCAACGGCACAGGCACAAGAAAGACTATAAAGCATTCGGTTTGGATAACATAGATCTCGCTTGGATAGTAGAGCCCCTGACTTTGGGGGTCGTAGGGCGTCTCATTCTGGTTCTCCCCCTTCGGCCTGGAAGGCGAAGGGGGAGTTAGACGCCGTCCTGAGCCTGGTCGAAGGAGGGGGTTGTGGTTCCTTCAGGTCCCCCTTCTTCTCCTATTGCAGAGGAGAAGAAGGGGTTAGGGGATGATGAGGTGATTCAATTAATCCTTCCCCTTCCAGCAGGAAGGGGATAAATGGGATGGTATCCCGCGCGAGAAAAGGCAGGATTTCTAAATATCACCACTTAATTGACAAATAGATGGCCTGTTACGTCTCCACAGCCAGCCCGGCCTCCCGCCACTGCAAAAACCCGCCGGGAAACACCCGCACCGTATAGCCCGAGTGCTTCAGCGCCAGGTACCCCATGGCCGCGCGAGGGCCAAAGCTGTCGTAAGTCACTACCGTGTCGTCCTTCGTTATCCCCGCCGAAGCTAGTTGCCTGGGCAGGCCGCTCAAATCACCCAGCAAGTTGTTGTCACCGCCCATCAACCCCGTCCAGGGCAGATTTACCGCCCCGGGAATATGCCCCGACTTCTGGAACTCGTGGTCGCTGCGCAGGTCCAGCAGCTTGAACTCGGGGTGCGCCTGGAGCAGGTCTAAGGTGGCGCGTTTGCTGGGGTCGATGCGGGGCACAAACTCGCGGCGGGGCAGTCGCGTCGGCTCCTTAGACACGGTCTGGTTCTCAGCTACCCAGCCTTCGTATAGCACGCTCATCATGCTCACGTCACCCCGGCCCAGGTACTCCAGCAGCCACGCCAGCATCACTCCTCGCGTGCCGTCCGACGCGTCGTAGACCACTGGCCGTTTGGCGTCATCGATCCCAGCCTCGCCAAAGACGTCTAAGAGCTGTCCGTACGGCAGCAAACGCTGGTTGGAGTCCAGCACCTGCTCCAGCGGCAGGTTCACCGCGCCCGGCAAGTGCCCCTCTGCATACGCTTGCGGCGTCCGCGGGTCCAGGAGATAAATGTCCCCGACTTCTATCCAGTACCTCACCCATGATACGCTGGCGGTAGTCGCCAAATCACGGTCCTTCTAGGGGGCTCCCGGCGCGCCCTGCGGCCACGGCGCCGCCGGCTGCGAAGTCCTCCATAAGCTTCTCGTCGGTAACAGTATAAGCCCAACGCAGGCCAGCACCATAACCCCGCCCGCGCCCACCGCGAAGGGCGCGCTGGCGGCGCTGGCCATGCTGCCGGCGACAAACCCCCCCACCGGCGTGAAGCCAAAGGTCAGCCCGTACAGCCCCATAATTCGCCCCCGCATGGCGTCCGCCGTCAGCGTCTGTAGCGACGCGCTCATCGTCGGGTCGTAGGCGCTCAGGGAAGCCCCTATCAGCCCCACCAGCACCAGCGACCCCACGAACCACGAGGACATGGCGAATAGTATCAGAAAGGCGCCGGTGAAAAGGCCGCAGACTACTACTATCAGAGTCCTGTTCTTAAAATCGCTCATAGCGGCCAGCAGCAATATCGACAACACCCCGCCTACGTTGGACGCCGCCGATAGATATCCCAGCCCGTCGGCCTCCAGATGCAGCACCTCCTTCGCGATGACCGGCAGCATGGCGTAGTATGAGTAGCCGAACATCTCCAGGGCCATGCTGAAAATTAGCAGCGACCGCACCGGCGGCGACTTCGAGGCGTAGCTCACGCCTTCCGACAGCGTCTGCCATACAGACTTCCGTGCGCTGGGTGCCGAGTACCTGGTTTTGACCCACAGCAGCGGCAAAGGGCTCACCACCATCAGCGCGGCCACTAGCAGATAGCACCACCCCGTGCCAAAGGCGCTGATGACAAACCCCGCCGCCAGGGAGCTGACAATGCCCGCCAGCCTCCAGGCTCCGCTTTTGAACGCGGTGGCGTTCAGAAGCCGCTTGGGGCCCACCGCGTCATAGACCAACGCCTCGCCGGCGGGAAGCATGGTCGCCATCAGCATCCCGCTTATCACCGCCACTGGCAGCACGTGCCACAACTGGATCTGGTCGGTAACCACCAGCAGCCCTAGCGCGCCGAATATAATGGCCCGGCCCGCCTGCACCGCCGCCAGCACCGCCCGACGGTCGAACCGGTCCGCCAGCAGCCCGCCCACAGCCCCAAACCCTATCTGCCCCACCCCTCGAAGTCCCACCACTGCCCCTACCCAGAAGGCCGAATCGTCGGTTATCTCCAGCACCAGCCACCCCTGGGCCACCATATCCATGTTCATCCCCAGGGCGTTTATGACGTAGAAGTACCAGATGCGCCGGAAGTCCTGGTTGGTGAACGCTTCAAAGACCCGCCCAAGAGGCGTGGTCTTTTTAGGTGCGCTTGGAGGTATTGGGGAGGGTATCGAGGCCATAGGCCTGAAAATTGTTGCGTTGAAATAACGGACTAAAAATGCTGCGGGAAATAATACTCCCACCCGTACTCGCGGTCTACAAACTCCAAACCCTGCTTCTATGAATCGGCCCTGTTCGCTTGCGGGTCTTGCGAATTAGCTCGAGTACTAGGATTGCCCTCTAATCCCATCAGGTTCTCCCCCTTCGGCCTGGAAGGCGAAGGGGGAGTTAGAGAGGGTTGTGGTTACCTCTTTTCTCTTCCCCTTCCAGCAGGAAGGGGCCAGGGGATGGTATCCCGTTTATGACAAGGTCTGTATTGAGCATCACACGACTTGAACGGGAGAGCCAGAGGGGTAGGTATGGAACCGCGGCCAATACCCTCCCTTGACACCGCCATCCTCACGCCCTACCTTTTGGGCCAGCCCTGCCCTGCCCATCGGGAGTCATCGACATGCCAAACTTAGATTTAGTCAACGCCACCATTGTCAGCCTCGGAAAGCTAATTAAGGCCAAGAAGGTCTCCCCCGTGGAAGTAGTCGAAGCCACTTTTGAGCGCGTCCGACGCCTTGAGCCTACCCTCAAGGCCTTCACCACCCCTACACCCGACTATGCGATGAGCAAGGCCAAGTACGCCGAAAAGGAGGTCATGGCCGGCAAATACAAAGGCCCCCTCCATGGCATCCCCTACACTCTGAAAGACGTCATCGCCACCAAGGACGTGCGCACCACCTTCGGCAACCTTCGAGGCAAGGACTTCAAGCCTAAGGAGAGCGCCACCGTCCACACCCTCCTGGAGGACAGCGGGGCCATCCTTGTCGGCAAGGTCTATTCGCAAATCGGCCGCGGCGATACGCCCCTGGACTGCTACAACCCCTGGGACCCCAAACTCAGCCCCGGCACCTCCAGCGCCGGCTCCGGCGCCGCCACCGCCGCCTCCATGGGCCTGGTATCCATCGGCACCGACACCGGCGGCTCAGTACGCCACCCCGCCAGCAACTGCAATCTCGTCGGCATCCGCGCCACCTTCGGACGAATCAGCCGCCACGGCGTCCTCGCCCCCTCCTGGACCCACGATCAGGCCGGCCCCCTGGCCAAGACTGTCGAGGACTGCGCCATCGTCGCCGAGCTTCTGTCCCGCTATGACCCCAAAGACCCCATCAGCGTCAACGCCCCGCCCGCCAACTACCGCGTCTCCCTCAAACGCGGCGTCAAGGGCGTGCGCATCGGCCTGCCCCGCGACCGGTGGATTTGGGAACGCGACCAGGCAGAGGTCGAGACCATGGTCAAAAAGGCAGTCGAGGTCCTGGCCGGGCTGGGCGCCGAGGTCAAGGAAGTAAACCTGCCCCTGGCCGAGGAGTGCCGCGCCACCCACTTCAAGCTCACCGAGCCCGAGACCGCCGTCATGTGGCCGGATGTCTTCAGTCCTGAGGACGTGGCCGCCTGGCCTGAAATCCATCGCGTTATCGAGTCTGGCCGCGCCGTGCCTTTCCACGAGTACCTCCATGCTATGCAGAAAGCCGCCCGTATCAACCAGGAGCTTTTCGAGGAGCTGACCAAGGTCGATGTCATCGCCATGCCCACCGGCGCCACCATGGGCGACCGCGCCGACGCCAATACCACCATCATTCGAGGCAAGGAAGTCCCGGCCCGCTCCCGCGCCGTCTATCTCAACGGCCTCGCAAGCATGGCCGGCGCCCCCGCCCTTTCCGTCCCATGCGGCTTCTACCAGGGCCGGCTGCCCGTCGGCATGATGCTCATGGGCAACAAGCTGTCGGAAGGTTTGCTCTTCCGAGTCGCCTACGCCTACGAGCAGTCCACCGACTGGCACCTCCGCCACCCAGCGATTTAAATCTATTTTTATAGCCAAAGCTATTGTGGGCGACATTAAAATCGTGAGACTTGCGAAAGGAGCCTCGCGCTCTCTGGGGGTACGGGGTTTCTTATCTGGTTCTCCCCCTTCGGCCTGGAAGAGCCTGTCCCGAGTATCCCCCGAGGGACGAAGGGGGAGTTAGACGTTGTCCTGAGTATGTCGAAGGAGGGGGTTGTGGTGCATTATTTTCTTTCCCTCTTCTCAGAAAGGAGAAGAGGGATTAAGGGTGATGAGGTCCTACCGATTACGATAACATTGGCCTTTTAGCACTCAGAACTGATTAAGGAGACAAAAACCATGCGCCTCAAAAACAAAGTAGCCCTCATCACCGGCGGCGCCAGAGGCATGGGCGCTTCCGAGTCCCTCCTCTTCGCCAAGGAAGGCGCAAAAGTCGCCGTCGCCGACATCCGCGACCAGGAAGGCGAAGCCATCGTCACACAGATTAAAAAGGCCGGCGGCGACGCCTTCTATCTCCACCTGGAGGTCGCCGACGAGGCCGCCTGGGAGAAAGCCATCGCCGAGACCGTCCGCCGCTACGGCAAGCTGGACATCCTGGTCAACAACGCCGGTATCACCGCCACTCACGGCGTCGTCGACACCACTTCCGAAGAGTGGGACCGGGTTTTGGACGTCAACGCCAAGGGCGTCTTCCTGGGCTGCAAGCACGCCATACCCATAATGAAGAAAAACGGCGGCGGCTCCATTATCAACATCTCCTCCCAGATGGGCATCGTCGGCAGCGACACCGGCAGCCCCGCCTACAACGCCTCCAAAGGCGCTGTCACCATCTTCACCAAGTCCGCCGCCCTGCGCCACATACGCGACGGCATCCGCATCAACTCCGTCCACCCCGGTCCCATCGACACACCCATGCTCCGTGAAGGCTACGTCGACCCCAAGCTGCGAGACCGCGTCCTCACCCTCACCCCCATGGGCCGTCGCGGCCGCCCCGAAGAGGTCGCCCAGGGCGTCCTCTTCCTCGCCTCCGACGAGGCATCGTACATCGTCGGCGCTTCCCTGGTCATTGATGGCGGCTATACAGCTATGTAGGCAGGGCCCTGGTCTTCTCCAACCGCTCTTGGTCTCAGCGCAAGCGCGCTTCCGCCCGCTGAAGGGCCTGCGCATGCTGATATGTGTCCGCCGCATGACGGAATTTCTGTACCTGCCCTGATTCGTTGAAGTACCAGATATGCGCCTCGTCAGTCTCAATAATGCGCTTACCCGTAGAACGTACAGTGACCTCCAGGCTGACCAGGGCCACCACAAGGTTCCCTTCAGAAAGGACATGATTGACTTTGAAGTTCTTAAAGTCCAGCTCCTTTCCGATGATGCCGAAGAAGCGGGCCACATGGTCTCGGCCTCTTCCTGGTCGCAGCCAGGGCACCGGGCTGTCAGTCCAGGCGTACTCCCACTGGACGTCTTCCGTCATGTGACCGAGGATGCTTTTAACATCTCCGCGGCCAAAGGCTTCATATATCAATTGCACCGTCTTGCGGCTGCTGTCCATCTGGCTCCTCCTGTGGTTAGTGAGGCCATGCTATACTTCGGCTCGGTGAACAAGCATGCGCCAGATGGCTTATTCAGACCGCAATTCCGACCTTGCCTCTGAGATAGACGCAGTTCGCCTGGCTGAAGTTGTTGGCTCCCTATCCCTGGCGACAGACCTGGGCAACGGCCAGCCCTTAGAGACTGCGCTCTCTTGCACTCTTGTCGCCATGGGTCTCGGCAAAGCTATGGGCCTGTCTGCCGCAGACCTGGAAGCGGTCTACTGGGGAGGGTTGCTGCGATTCATTGGCTGCACATCCACCTCAGTGGAAGAGTCGAGCTTTAGCGGAGATGATTTGGAACTGCGCTCCGCGCTGCTCTCCGCCGATTTCTCAGACGGTTCCGATATACAGCGGCGCATCAGCCAGGGCCTTGGCCGCCAGCTCTCTCCCGCGCGGCGGGCCCGCGCTGTCCAGTCCTTCTTACAGCGCGGCCCGGAGATAGCGCCGTCTGTACTGGCAGCCCACTGCGAGGTGGCTGTTCGACTCGCTTCCAGACTTGGCATGCCGCCGACGGTCCAGGCAGCTGTGAATACTTATCACGAGCGATGGGACGGCGGTGGACCTAAGAGGTTGTATGGGGAGTCGATTCCCCTCGCCACTCACGTATTGGACTTTGCGGAAGTCGCTGTGGCCAATGCTCGTGGTCTTAACCCTGATGAGCTGCAATCGCTCCTTCGCCACCGTTCGGGAGGCCAGCTAGACCCGGGTATCCTGCCTATTTTTCTGAAGTATAGTCGTGAGCTTTTCAGCAACCTCCGCCAGGGTTCCGTCTGGGACAAGGTCATGGAAGCGGAACCTAACAGCCATCGCTTGGTGCCAGCGGATCAGCTTGGACAACTTGCCCGGATTTTAGGTGACTACTCAGACCTGAAGACACCCTTCATGCTAGGCCATTCGCGGGGAGTCGCCAGATTAGCTGTGGAGGCCGGGACCCTCCTGGGGCTTCCTCAGAAATCCGTCGCGCGAGTCGAACTCGCCGCGCTGCTTCACGACCTGGGCCGGGTAAGCGTGCCCAACGGAATTACCGACAAGCCAGACCCTCTAAGTCCCGGCGAGCGGGAAAGGGTTCGCGGCCACGCCTATTACACCGAACGCATTCTTTCGGCTTCTCCCGCCCTGTCTTCCCTTGGACGTCTGGGAGCCAGCAATCATGAGCGATTGGACGGCTCCGGCTATCCCCATGGTCTTTCAGGCTCCTTGCTAGGGGCCGAAACCCGGCTGCTGGCGGTTGCTAACTGGTACGAAGGCGCTCTCCGTGAAAAAGCTTACCGCCCAGCCCTCAGTCGAGATACGGCTGCGAAGCATCTTAGAGAGAGCACCAGGCAAGGTCACTTTGATGCGCGGGCGGTAGCTGCGGTCCTGGACGTGACCGGCCATAAATTGGCGACGCCGGCTATCGAAGCAAAACGCTATCCCGCCGGTTTAACTGAGCGCGAGGTGGAAGTGCTGCTTCTAGTAGGACGCGGCCTTACCAATAAAGAAATCGCTTCCAGACTAGTTATATCGCCGCGCACGGTCCAGCAGCACACCCTCCACATCTATAACAAGATTGGCGTATCCACCCGCGCCGCTGCCACTCTATTCGCAGCCGAGCATGACCTCTTTTCGCCGTGGACATGACCTGTTACCCCTTTTGACTAGCCCTTGACAGCCCGCCCTCACCACACTAGGGTAACAGTCGCTAAACAGCACCTTTAATTCATCCCAAGGAGTATTCACGTGCCTACATTCATCGGGTTCGGCACCTACAAGGGAAAGAAGAGCGGCGAGCAAGAACTGTCCGTAGGCAAGGCCGCCCGCGCCTGGGTCGACACCAACGGCGGCCGCATCCTCAGCATCTACTACATGGAGACCGGCGAGCCCAACGTCCTCATCGCCTTTGAGGGCCGCGGCCTGGAGCAGGCCGCCAAGTGCTTCAAGGACCTCGAAGCCCAGCAGAGCCTGAGCATCAAGATGATTCGAGGCTTCACCGAGGGCGAAAAAGAACGCGCCAACCAGGGCAAGGCCTGGGTCTCCTAACAGCGCATCCCGTGATTCCAGCGAAGGTTGAGCACCTAAAATCATCCAATCTGAAATCCCGATGCCAATCGAGACTGGAATCCAGTCCCCCCCATCTTTTTCAGCAGGGTAATACTTAGGAGTAATACTTACATGACCATGACCATAGTTGGCTACGACCCGCGCACCGGCCAGTTCGGCGGCGCGGTGGCCACCAAAAACATCGGTGTCGGCTCGCGAGTCCTTAAGGGCAAGGGCGAAGTAGGGATGGTCGGCTTCAGCGGCCACGAAGTCCAGCGAATGCGCGCCATCGCCATGCTTGAGCTCGGTTTCCCAGCCCCCGTGGTTCTCGACGCCATCAAGGCCGTTTGCAACGGTCGAGGCCAGTACAGCCTCATAGACCGCAAGGGCATCTCCGCCGCCTGGACCGCTCCCGCCCAGTTCCCCTGGGCCGGCAGCCGAAACGGTAAGAACTACGCCTGCGGCGCTAACACCATGGTCGGCCCGGAGGTAGTGCAAGCCCTGGGCGACACCTTCGAGAAGACCGAAAGCAGCGGCCTGCCGCTGGAAGAGCGCCTCCTTCAGTGCCTCGAAGCCGCCCAGGCCACCGGCGGCGATAATCGAGGCCGCCAGTCCGCCGCCATCCAGGTCCACTGGAAGCGCGTCGACGCCAACCCCTTCCTCGACCTCCGCGTCGACGACCACCCCAATCCTATCCCCGAGCTGCGGGCCGTCGTCCACATCTACCGACAGACCTATCCCCAGTACGGCTCCCGCACCTGGCCAGAACTGGAAGGCACCGGCGGCTATCCTATCCTTTATCCATAGGGCTTCTTTTATCGATGAATTCGAGGCGCCACAGGGAATCCAGAGAGGGGTTTGCCTTCATGTCTGCTCTTATGCCATTGAGACGGAGGATTCGGGCGTCAGGTCCTCCCTCTTCTCCTTGGAATGAGAAGAGGGGGTTAGGGGATGATGAGGTTCCTAACTTCTACTTTCCTCTCTTCCTCGTAGGAAGAGGAGGATAAAGGGGGAGATGGTTTTATGACCATGACCATCGTCGGCTTTGACCCGCGCACCGGCCAGTTCGGCGGCGCGGTGGCCACCAAAAACATCGGTGTCGGCTCGCGAGTCCTTAAAGGCAAGGGCGAGGTCGGCATGGTCGGGTTCAGCAGCACCGAGACCCATCGCCTGCGCGCCCTCAAGATGCTGGAACTGGGCTTCCCAGCCCACGTCGTCATCGACGCCATCAAGGCCATCTGCCAGGGCCGAGGCCAGTACAGCATCATCGACCGTAAAGGCGTATCCGCCGCCTACACCACCCCCACCTGCTTCCCATGGGCTGGCAGCCGGTCGGGCAAGAACTATGCCTGCGGCGCCAACACCATGGTCGGCCCGGAGGTAGTTCAGGCTTTAGGTGACACTTTTGAAAAGACCGAAAACAGCGGCCTGCCCCTCCACGAGCGCCTGCTCCAGTGCCTCGAAGCCGCCCAGGCCACCGGCGGCGACAACCGGGGCCGCCAGTCCGCCGCCATCCGCGTCTTCAGCAGCCGCATCGACCCCGACACCGCCCTGGACCTCCGCGTCGACGACCACCCCAACCCCATCCCTGAACTCCGCTCCATCGTCCACATCTACCTCCAGACCTACCCCGGCTCCTGGTCCACCAACCGACCTCCCATGCCCGGCACTGAAGAGCAGGGCGCATACCCAATCCTTTATCACTGAGCGGATAGTCTGATGCCTAAAAAGAAAGTCCTCGTTACCGGCATGAGTGGCCGAATCGGTAAGGCCCTCCTCAAGCACCTCGGCCCCAAATACGACTTCACCGCCCTGAACCGACGCCCCATGGACGGCGTCCGCAGCGTCACCGGCGACGTTACAGACCTGGCTTCTATACAACCTCACTTCCAGGGCCAGGACGTCGTCGTCCACCTGGCCGCGGCGCTCAGCCAGGCTTCTTTTGAAGACATCCTTCAGCGCAACATCGCCGGCACATACAACGTCTTCGAGGCCGCCCACCGGGCCGGGGTCAAGCGCGTCGTCTTCGCCTCCAGCGGCTCCATCGTCCTCAACTACACCCTCGACCCGCCATATCGAGAGCTTGAATCCGGCGAGTACCACAAGCTGCCGCCCACCTGGCCCAAGCTAACCCACCGCGACCCTATCCGCCCCAAAGACGTCTACGGCGCCAGCAAGGCCTGGGGCGAGGCCCTGGGCCGCTACTATTTCGATGCCCACGGCATGTCCGTCCTCTGCGTTCGATTCGGCTGGCTGCCTGAGGACGACCGCCCCAGCGCCGTCCGCACCTTTTCGGTCTGGTGCAGCCATCGCGACGCCGCCCAGATGGTCCAGCGCTGCATCGACGCACCCCCCAACGTAGGCTTCGATATCTTCTTCTGCACTTCCGATAATAAGTACAGCTATCGAGACCTCACCCACGCCCGCGACATCCTGGGCTACGTCCCCCAGGACCGCGCCGAGGACTGGCGAGGCCGTTAATGGCCAACCAGATGATTAATTGTCATTCTTGTATCTTAAAAAAGGTCTAAACTGTTCTCCAAGCACAGCGATGCCGGCGGGGCAGGCCGTTTCATTCTCGGTCTCATTAGACCGTCGCTCAGCATGGTCGCCCCGCATGGCTCCTGGCAAGCCCGAACGGTTGAT
>VGZZ01000035.1 GCA_016872285.1 SAR202 cluster bacterium
GTAGGGAACGGTCTGCTGCTCAGCCGGCGGGGGAAGGGCGATGACCAGCCGAGGCTTGACGGGGACTTTGGGAGCCGATGTAGCGGTGGCGGTAGCCGTGGGCGCGCGGGTGGGGGTGGCGGTGGCCGGTGCCGCGGTTACCGTTTGGCCTGGGGCGCTGGTGGGGGTAGCGGTGGCGGCGGGCGGGCTGGTGGGAGTGTTGGTGGCCGCCGGTCTAGCGGTGGCGGTGGGGGTGGGGTCATCGCCGCAGGCGACGATGAACATAGTGAGCGCCACTATACCTAAAACTAACAGAAACCCTCGTGCAGAAAATCCGAGTCTTCTTCGATTCAAGTTACACCTCCTAAATTTGCGTTCAGCCTGGTCCGTTGGGAAGTCCCGTAAATGGAATCTTGATGTGAATCGCTGACTGCTCTTTAGTCCGTCTTGCGGCAGACTCGCCTGTTAAGGCAGCGCCGCCTCAGGCAACAAACTTGTGGGTTTCATCGGTTCCAGGTTTGCGTTTCCGTTCCCGTCGGCAAAGTAAACGCTCATAGATCTCACACCCTTCATCCTTCTTACTCTTATGAACAGCGTGGCCGCCAGGTCCGTCAGGTCCTCCGTTCTTATTAGCGCCATCACCAACGGCGTGGAGTTCACAGGGTCCGCCGCCACAACCCAGGGGATTCTCCGGAGGTTCTCAACCACATCTCGAATTTGCGGTCTCTCGACATCAATTTTCAGATATGCCCTTGTGTCCATGACGATAAAGCTGTCCACCAATTTGGTATAGCCCCACAGTTTCTTCACTATACGATTCTATAACAGCGTATAAGTATGCAAAAACCAATGCCGACTTCTGCTATTCGTCATGCGGTTTCCCGCATTGCAGTTATGCCGATATATGCATATGATGTATCATCTTTTATTCTTTTGGACGCCTCCTACGTGCAGGATGTAAAGCAAATCCAGACCAAAGACGGTCAATCGGTCCCTGACCGGCCCATCCGGGTCCTGGTCGTGGATGACCATCCTCCCTTCGCTCACGGTCTAAGCAGTCTCCTGGAGGAGGAGCCTGACTTTGATCCCTTAGGTATCGCCACCAACGGCCAGGAGGCCATAGATATGGCCGCTCGCCTTTCCCCAGACGTGGTGGTCATGGATATCTCCATGCCGGGAGTCAATGGCATTGAGGCAACCCGGGCTATCAAGAAAGCCCTTCCCAGTACCGCTATCCTTGCCCTTAGCGCCTATGGCTACTATCAATATGTTATGTCTGCTCTCGAGGCCGGCGCTGGAGGCTACCTCCTAAAGTCCGTGCCCTTGAAACAATTGCTCAACGCCATCCGGGCCATCAAGGCCGGTGAGGCCGTTCTCGAGCGCTCCGTCGCCGACAAGCTGCTGAAATCCGTAACATACCCCCATATGGGCAGCAATAAGAAAATTATGCTGACCGAGCGAGAGCTGGAGATTCTGCAGCTCAGCGCCGGCGGGTTAAGCAACAAGGAGATCGCCGCCAAAACATCCCTGGCCGAGCGCACCATCCAGGCCCATTTCACCAGCGTCTTTTCCAAGCTGGGCGTCGGCAGCAGGCTGGAAGCCGTGATCCAGGGACTCAAGCAGGGTTGGATCACCCTGGACAACCTGAACTAGCTCCGCTCCGTCCTGTGATTCAATACCTTTCGTCCAGATCAAAGGCGCTTCCCCTAATCCTCCTTCTCTTCTTCCTTGCCACAGCCCTCTACTACTGGGGGGACGTCTCGTGGCTGCCCGCCTCGGCCGGATGGCGGTCCTTTACCAATACCACCCTCTATCGTGAATTGGTCTTTGTCCTCTTTGGCCTGCTGGTGCTGTTCGTCTCCTTCCTGTTCAGGGCCCGTGGGGCCGTTATCGCGTCCTTGAGCGTAACCGCCATTGTCATTCCACACGCTGTCATCGCAGGCATCCTGATCGGACCCCATATTAAGACTGCTAAGCTTCAACGTGATCACCCTCTTACTAGGAGCTATAGTAGGCGTCTCCCTGAGCGCCCGTGAGAAGCTGAAAAACGAGCAGTCCAAGCTTGAGCAGTTCATCACGGTCACCCTGAACTCCCAGGAAAATGAGAAGCAATTCCTTGCCCGTGAGCTCCATGACGAAACCGCCCAGCACCTGGTGGACATCCTTCATAAAATTGACGACGTCCAGGATTCCGTGGACTCCTCCAACATGACCGCCCACCGGGAGTTGGCCTCTCTGCGTTCGTCGGTCGAAGATGTCTTGGACGGCACCAGGCGTTTCATGCTGGGCCTCAGACCCCCTCAACTAGACGACCTCGGCCTCCTGCCGGCCCTCCAGGCTCTCTGCCAGGACACCTCAGAGACAACTGGAATAGACGTGCGGCTGACCTATTCCGACAAGGTCCCGCCTCTCCCCAAGGCCACAGAGTTGGCTATCTATCGTATCGCCCAGGAAGCCCTCACCAACGCCGGACGTCATTCCAGGGCCAGTTCTATTCTGCTCAAGGCCTTCTGCCACAACACTACCCTCACTCTCTCAATAGAAGATGACGGGATAGGGTCCCCCAGGTTTCCCGATGAACACTTGGCCCGCCAGGGCAAGTTCGGTCAGATCGGAATGGTGGAAAGAGCTAGGTTGGCGGGCGGCTCCGCCACCATTATCTCTTCAACAGGCAGAGGCACCAAAGTTATCCTGGAGGTCCCCATTTCTGGTCGCTGACCCCACCCCACTCCGCCGTAGCAAAATTGCCCGCGCCGCTTTTTGACACCCCCATAGACCAATGTTATATTCCCCTTTGGACTCTCAAACTTCGGAGCATCGTTTTGCCCCTCAACATCATCGTCCTCGCCAAGCAAGTCACCGACCCTGAAATGCCCCGCTCCGCCTTCCAGGTGGACCGCCAGAATAAGCGAATCGTCACCCCCGCCAACATCCCGCCCGTGGTCAACGGCTTCGACGAAAACGCCGTCGAGGCCGCCCTCCGCCTCAAAGACGCCCAGGGCGCCAGCGTCACCGTCGTCTCCATGGGCCAGTCCTTCGCCCTCGATGTCATGAAAAAACCCCTCTCTATGGGCGCCGACACCCTCATCCTTCTCCAGGACCCCGCCTTCGCCAACACCGCCGATAGCTCCATCACCGCCAGGGTCCTGGTCGCCGCCATCAAGAAAATCGGCCCCTTTGACCTCATCATAGCCGGCCGCCAGGCCTCCGACTGGGACAACGCCCAGGTCCCCCTCATGGTGGCCGAACACCTCGGCCTCCCATCCCTCACCATCGCCAAAAAGGTGGACGTCGGCGATGGCAAAGTCTCCGTCGAGCGCCAGATGCCCGAGGGCGTCGAAATCGTTGAATCCGCCCTCCCGGCCCTGGTCACCGTCAGCAACGAGCTGGGCCAGCCTCGATATCCCACCCTCCGAGGCATCATGGCCGCCACCCGAAAGCAGCCCACCATCTGGTCCGCCGCCGACATCGGCCTCAACCCCGCCGACCTCCAGCCTCATCTGGAACTCGTTGACGTCTATGTCCCCACCGTCAAAAAAGAGGTCGAAATCATCAAAGGCCAGGATGACGCCGACACCGGCCGCCTCCTCGCCCTCAAGCTCCGCGAAGCTAAACTCATCTAGAACTGGTCAATAAATGGCAGAACCTACAGGCATCCTGGTTCTCGGCGAAATCAATAAAGGGAATCTCCACCCCACCGTCCTGGAGCTTCTGGCCGCGGGCAAAACTTTAGCCCGGGGCTTAAGCCAGAAGCTCTCCCTAGGCCTCGCCGGCCCCTCCCTGGACCAGCCCGCCAAGGACGGCATCGCCCACGGCGCAGACACTATCTACACCGCCACCCACCAACTCCTCGAGCAGCCCCACCTCGACCTCCTCCTTGCCGCCTGGACCCAAATCTGCCGGACCGCCAACCCCGCCGTCATCCTCATCGCCCGCACCACCGCGGGCCGAGACCTCGCCCCCCGGCTGGCCGCTCGCCTCAACGTCGGCCTCGCCCAGGACTGCCTGGAAGTCAAGCTGGACGACTCCACTAAACGTCTCGTCGCCCACCGCCCCATCTACGGCGGCAATGCCGTCGCCGCTGTCTCCCCCAAGGGTACCCCCCAGATCGCCGCCGTTCGCCCCAAAGCCTACGACCCTCTCCCTGCCGACCCTTCCCGCCACGGCGAAACTATAAACGTAGCCGTCAACCTCGACCCCTCCATGGCTAAGACCAAGCTGGTCCAGCGCAACGAGGAGCAGACCGGCGGCGTCCGACTGGACACCGCCCGCATCGTCATCTCCGGCGGACGAGGCCTCGGCGGCCCCGAACCCTTCAAAAAACTCGATGAAATCGCCAAAATCCTCGGCGCCGCCGTGGGCGCCTCCCGCGCCGCTGTCGATGCCGGCTGGGTACCCCCCGCTATGCAAGTCGGCCTCACCGGAAAGACCATCACCCCGGAACTATACATCACCGTCGCCATATCCGGCGCCAGCCAGCACATGGCCGGCTGCTCCGGCGCCAAAGTCCTCGTCGCCATCAACAAAGACGCCGACGCCAATATCTTCAAGGAAGCCCGCTACGGCGTCGTCGGCGACTGGCAAAAAATCCTCCCCTCCTTCACTGAAACCCTCCGAGAACTTGTAAAGTAACTCAGAGTCGGCCTTAGCTCTCTAAAGCCCCTGGTGCTAATTGGGATTGCTATACATAAAAAGGATTGATGTGCTCTAAGGAAATCCCTTCTCCCCTTGTGGGAGAAGGCGCAGGATGAGGGGTGAAACCCTAGCACTACAAGACACTTATTAAAGCCACCTGACGCCGCACTCTCCTTATCCAGTACAAAATCACCAGCGCCACTCCAACCAGGGAGTCATAAAATGAAAATCCCCGTCACCATGTGCCACGGTATCCGGCCCACCCCCGGCGGCGGCAACACGCCTCACCCCCTCTCCGCCCAGCACTTCGACGCCCTCATGCGCATCGCCGCCGATATGGGCTTCCAGTCCATCAACTACGACCAGCTAGCCGCCTGGCGAAACGGCAATGGCACCCTCCCCAAACATCCCATCATGATCGATTTCGACCACCCCGTCACATCCATGCGTCACGGCGTCTATGAAGTCCTCGAAAAGCATGGCTTCAAAGGCAACCTGTTCATCTACACCGCCCCCTACGACCCCAAAAACCATCGACCCCTCTCCTTCACCCAGACCCCAGAGCACATGACCTGGGCTGAAATCAAAGAGTTGAAAAGGCCGGCTGGCACATCGGCGCCCACACCGTCAGCCATCCCAACCTCTCCAACCTCACCGCCCAGGACAAGGACGGCTCCATCATCCGGTACGAGCTCGACCAGTGCATCCAGGTAATCAAGGAGAACCTTGGCTTTACGCCTAAAGACTTCGCCTTCACCGGCACCAGTTGGAGCAGCCAGGCAGAGACCGAGGTCAAAAAACGCTTCCGATTTGGCCGCCTGTGGTTCGTCGGCTCCGAGTATGAAGTCGATGGCAAGAAAATGCGCGTCGCCGACTTCCTAGGCTTCAAGCAACCCGACGAAACCGACGGCGGCCCGCCCAACGCCTCCCTCTACATCACCAAGGCCACCGACCCCTACCGCCTGCCCTCCATGGAGCTTCAAGCCCTAATCAACAGCCCCGGCGCCTTCCGCAGCTACCTGAAGGGTGCCCTGACGGACGATTAGGTCAACCCGCCCAGCTCCACGTTATCTATCAGCCGCACCCTCCCCATCCTCACCGCCGCCAGCAGCAGCGACGGCCCCTCCACCGTCGACACCTCCTCCATCGTCCCCGGGTCCGCCACGCTTACATAATCGACGGCCTTAATCAGCGGCTCCCCCTCCAGCTCCCGGCACACCGCCGACCGCAGCCGCTCCCCGTCCCGCTCCCCCTGCCTGTGCATCTCCTGTGCCTTCCGCAGCGAATAGTAAATCACCGGCGCGGCCCGGCGCTCCTCCGGCGTCAAAAATACGTTTCGGCTGCTCATCGCCAGCCCGTCCCGCTCCCGCACCGTCGGGCACGCCACAATATCGGCCCCCAGGTCCAGGTCCCGCGCCACCCTCCTTATCACCGCCAACTGCTGCGCGTCCTTCCGCCCAAAGTACGCCCTGTCCGGCCTCACAATGTTCAGCAGCTTCGCCACCACCGTCCCCACGCCCCTGAAATGCCCCGGCCTGAACTCCCCCTCCAGCCGCTCCGTCATCCCCATCACCTCCACCCACGTCCGCCACCTCTCCAGCCCGCCCGGGTACATCTCCTCAGCCCTCGGCGCGAACACCACGTCCACGTTCTCCCCCTCCAACAGCGACAGGTCCCTGTCCATATCTTGCGGATAGGTCGAGTAGTCCTCCCTAGGTCCAAACTGCGTCGGGTTGACGAAAATGCTCACCGCCACCGTCGCATTCTCGTCCCGCGCTCGCTTCACCAGCGAACGGTGTCCATCGTGTAAATATCCCATCGTCGGCGCCAGCCCCAGCGGCCTCCTCGCCGACTGGCACACCTCCCGCATCTCGCAAATACTCTCGATGACTCTCATACAAGAAGCTCCACACAAGCGCAGGAGGGACACTGATTGAGCTGACTATTTTTGTTTCCTCCCCACTTGAGCGCGTGATGTAGATTAAGGGCTTGGCATATAAAAACACGAGCCTTGTAGCAGGCGGGGTTGGGTGTCTCCTCTGGTTCTCCCCCTTCGGCCTGGAAGGCGAAGGGGGAGTTAGAGGGGGTTGTGGTGTAATTTTTCCTTCCCCTTCCAGCAGGAAGGGGCCAGGGGATGGTATCCCGATTATGAACAACTATTGTATTGTGCATCACAGGCTTGAGAGAGAACGATGGCCGAATCTGACTCCCAACCACTCTACAACCCCTCCAGCGCCGACTCGTCCATAGCGAACCCTTCCTTCTCCGTCGGGAACGCACCCTCCCGCACCTCGTCGGCGTACTGCTTCAACGCCCCGCTTATCAATTCATTCAACCTCAAATACTGCTTCGTGTGCTTCGGCACAAACTCGCCATAAAACCCCATCAGGTCGTGGAACACCTGCACCTGCCCGTCGCAGTACGGCCCCGCGCCGATGCCGATGGTCGGTATCGTCAGCCGCTCCGTTATCAGCTTCGCCAGCGCCGAGGGCATCAGCTCCAGCACTACCGCAAACGCCCCCGCCTCCTGCAGCGCCATGGCGTCCTCCAGCAAACGCTTGGCCTCCTCCCTCCCCTTCCCCTGCACCTTGTATCCCCCAAACCTGTTCACCGACTGCGGCGTCAGCCCAATGTGCCCCATCACCGGTATCCCCGACTCCACCACCCTCCGCACCTCCTCCGCCACCGGCACTCCTCCCTCCAGCTTCACGCACTGCGCGCCGCCCTCCTGCGCCAGCCGGCCCGCGTTCCGCACCGTCTCCGACACATTCACGTGGAAGCTCATAAACGGCATGTCGACCACAATCAGCGCCCGCCGCGCCCTCCTGGACACCGCCGACGTATGCCGCACCATGTCCTCCATCGTCACCGGTATCGTCGATTCGTGCCCCAGCACCACCATCCCCAGGCTGTCACCCACCAGGATCATGGGGAAGCCCGCCGAGTCCGCTAGGCATGCCGTGGGCGCGTCATAGGCCGTCACCATCGGTATCTTCTCGCCCCTCGACTTCATCGCCTGTATGTCTAACGTAGTAATTCTGCGCATCTAGTCACCTTTAACTCCATCCTTAGCCATATACTCCGACAACGCCGCCTCCACCTCCCGCGCCTTCGCCCCGCCGACCCTCCCCTCCGCCAGCGGCAGCGACGCCTCCGCCAGCGCCAGGTACAGCGTCGATAGTCCCGGCGCTCGTTCAGACAACGCCTCCATGTGCCGCCTCACCGTCTCTACGTCCCCTCGAACAATCGGCCCCGTCACCGCCTTCTGCGTCCCCAGCTTCACCAGATTTTCCAGCGTGGCGCGGGCTATCGGCTCCAACGCCCTCATCCCGTCCGACTTCGTCAGCCCCATCCTCTCCCACAGCCCCGCCGCCGAGTCCACCAGCGCCGCCAAATATCCGCACGCCATTACCGCCGATGTGTGATATAAAACTCTATCCTCCGGCTTTATCCGGATCGACCGTCCCCCCAGGTCTTTCGCCATCCCCTCCAGCGTCTCCAGAAGCCAACCGTGCGCCTCGATGGCAAAGGTAATCCCCTTCATGCGCTCTATTGACTGCCGCCCCGTCGTCACGCCGGCAAAGGTCTGCAGCGGGTGTATCGAGCCGCACCGCGCCCCCTGTCGAGTCGCCGGCATTAGCTTGTCCAGCGTCCCCGCGCCGCTGCAGTGCGCCACCCCCTGTCCCGGGCTCCACATCAGCGACGCCGCCACCTCGGTAATC
Organism: SAR202 cluster bacterium; assembly: GCA_016872285.1. Taxonomy (NCBI): domain Bacteria; kingdom Bacillati; phylum Chloroflexota; class Dehalococcoidia; species SAR202 cluster bacterium. Next base: position 8,337 of record VGZZ01000035.1, read on the forward strand.
ACATCATCCGGCGTCGTAATAAACACCAGGTCGCAACTCGACGCCACCGCCTGCGGCTCCGCCTCCGCCCGGCACCCTTCCACCAGCGACGCCAATTCTTGCGCCGACTCATAGCTCCGGCTGGCCGCCGCCGTCACGCGATACCCTGCCCCGGCCAGCCCCAGGGCCAGCCCCTTCCCCAATATCCCCGCCCCAATAAACCCAATCGAAAGGCGTTTACTCACAACGCAGCCGCCCAAAAACAGCAAGCCCTTCCCGGCCAGGAAGGGCTATAACTAATCCAACTCTTATGTTTCGCCGTCTCGGTCCCCATAGGGTCCCAGCGGCCTCCCTTGGTCTCTAACCAGGCTCACCCCCCTTGCGGGTGGATGGCCCTCCCATCATAGCACCCATCCAGCATTCCTTCAACGCTGGATGGTCTGGCTCGGCTACTTATAGGCTGGCTTAGTAAACTCGTGGTAACGGACTGGCGAATGGTGCAGCAAGTGCACCGAGTATTCCTCCGCCACCACGTTGGGGTTATACCCCCCTGCTGGAACACCCAGAACAGGGGTATGGTAAGAATAGTCCTCTTGGACCAGTCTCCAAGCTCCAATGTCCTCCGTGTACGCTGCTCTTCCGTCGCCAGCGTAGCGCAGTCGTCAATGAACTTATCGAACTCGTCGTAGTCCCATTGAGCCCTCCCTGACTTATAAACGGTAAAAGGCCCAATAGCGCAGGGGTGAAACGCTCCCGGGTTTACCGCCATGAACAATGTCTTAGCCTCCGTCCTGTTATTTACCACGGTAAACATTTCACTGTTCGTCATCGCCACAAACTTGGTGCTTATGCCTACATCCCGCCAGTATTTCCCAATAGCCTCGGCAATCTCAGGCATCTCTGGCACAAGGCTATGATTGTTGGGCGTGTACATAGTCAGCTCAAAACCGCCGCCTTGATACCCAGCTTCTGCCAGGAGCTTTTTAGCAAGCCCTATATCAAAGGGGAAAGGCCATCCTCCCTCCCGTCCAGTTTTACCCGTCGGTCCGGGGAACGGGGCCCATTCATCCTTAAAGAAGGCTGCCCATGGCGGGAACCAGTCCATAACATTAGGAGCAAATTGGCCCTGGAAAAAGACCTTATTGATCTCATCCCGGTTGATGGCTACGTTGATAGCTTCGCGCACCTTAACATTGCGGAGCGGGTCGTTGGCGTCGTAACCCTTAGTTGGACCTGCAGGAGCGCCTTCATATGCAGGCTTTCCGGTAGCCGGGTCCACATAGTTCTGGGGCTTATACCAGGGGATCCGAACATGGTGGTGCCCGCCAGGCACGCTGGCCCTGTAGGTCTTCTTTCCTGCGTCTGTGACCTGTTTATGCAAAAGCCGTGGCACCGAGGCAATGTCCGCCTCTCCGTTAATTAACATACCCAGCCTTACCGCCGACTCAGGGACTGCGATGAACTGAAGCTCGGCAAACTCGGATGTTCTGCGCCAGTGATTCTCAATCCGTTTGTATAAGTAATATTGATTAACCTTCATCTCCATCAGGGCAAAGGGCCCGTTGCCAATAGGATCAGCTTTGTAGCCTTCCTCACCGCCCACCGCGTTCCAGTGCTCCAGACTGGAAATTGGTGCTTCCAGCTCATCCGAGACCTGGCGCGGCAAGTCCAGATTCACACCGGGCAGATGGAACACTATCTCATAATCGTTGACAATTTCCTGGCTCCCCTGAGGGCCGGCCCAAGTACGCCAAAAGCCTGGGCTTCGGGCTGTTTGAGTTTTGTAGCCTCCAGCCATCTCCATGGAATGGACTACGTCTTTGGCGGTAAAGGTGTACTTAGACGGCTTCCCGTCTCTTCCGTAAAACGGCGTATCCCTTCGCAGCTTGAAATTCCAATCTTTGCCGTTGGTCGCCACTGACCACCCTGTAGCCAGTTCAGGCACCAATTCCGAGGTTTTCCTATCGGTTCCCACCAAATGCTCATACATCTGCTGCCATGACACGTCCAGGTTGGAGGCAGGCCAGTTCACCGTCGCCCATGTTGACGGCGGTTCTGACCCTATTTTCAGACGTGTAGTCACCGGCGCCTTAGCTGCCGATGTAGCTGTAGGGGTAGGCGTTGCCCCGGCGCCAGGAGTGCCCGTCGGGCTTGTCGCAGGCCTTGTAGCGGTAGCGGTGGCGCCGGTAGTCTCATCGTCTCCGCAGGCCAGTATAAGAAGCGTTGCTGTAACCAAGCTAAGCAGTGCCAACGGTACTTGCCAGCGCCGCAACCACGACTTGTAGCTACCCATCCCACACCTCCCAGCCCAAAATTTCAGCTACCAAATGTCAATGAATTTCTGTCTGTTTTGGAAAACTCTTCCCGCTTCTAAACCCGAACGCTTTCCCTTGCTTTTGCCCACAACGCGATAAGTTCCTCTGAGCTGGGCATATCGAACCGCTCGCCCATCAGGCCTAGCCCTGCTCGATGGCGATTCTGGTTGGCATCGCCTACACAGTCCTTTATCACCACCGTGTAATAGTCGCAATAGCTGGCGTCCAGGGCTGTGCCCAGCACACAGCCCGATGTGCTGGTGCCAGTGACCACCACGGACTTTATCCCGTTGGAGCGCAAAAGCTGGTCCATAGGCGTGTTTATAAACGCGCTGTTGCGATGTTTTTTGACCACAAAATCCCCAGGCTGGGGCGCTAACTCAGGTATAATCTCCCCCTCCCACGTCCCATCGATAAGGACCTCGTGGGTAGGCTTCCTGTCCTCAAGCGTGTTGGGCGTGCCCCATTACGAAGTAAAGTTGAACATCCGCCGCGACTGGTAAATCTCCGACGGGCTGGTGGTCGCCTGGTCTGCGTCGAAAACTATCTGGATATGGACAACCCTGGCGCCCGCCTCTCGCCCCGACTTCAACAGCCGCTGGATTGGCGGAATGATTTTACGCTGCATAGACACGTCAAAACCGTGCCGGGCCGCATGGCCCTCCAGGGAAGCCAGCCCGTTCTGCATATCAACGACCAGTATTGCGGTGTGCTCGGGGTTTACTACCTCTTCCAGCGAATCAAATACCTGCTTGCCGTAAACTTCTCGCATTGTCTCCATCTCCTATATGAAAATAAGCCTCACGCCAAGCACGGGCCCATCCTATCCTCTCCCCTTGAACGCCTGGTGCTAGTTGAGGCCAGAGGTGTATGAAAGGATTGACGGCCTCCAAGAAAATTCCTTCCCCCTTGATGGGGGAGAGTTAGAGAGGCGGTCGGGGTGGAAGAGCAGGATCACTATCCACCTCCTTTAAGACACCTTCCGGTATATCTGAATCCTATCCCGCCGCCCGTCAATAATCATTATCCGGTTCTCCGAGTCCACCTCCACCGCAATCGGCTCGCGAAACTTCTTTTCCTTCTCCGCCATGTCCGGCACCTTAGCCCGCTGTTCGATGTACTGCGTGTTCCCCTGCAACTGTAGCATCCCCCACTTGGACAGCCCCGCGTCCCCCGTCCATAGCGTAATAAACTTGCCCTTCTTGTCGAAGACCTGTACCCGGTCGTTGCCCCAGTCCGTCACGTAAATATCGCCGTCCTTGTCCACCGCCACGCCCGTCGGTCGATTGAACTGTCCCTCCCCTGCGCCCGACGACCCGAACTTCATCAAAAACTTTCCGTCCGGCGTGAACTTCTGAATACGGTCGTTGCGCCAGTCCGCCACAAACACATTCCCCTGCCTGTCCGTCGTGACGCCCCACGGCATATTCAGTTCCCCATCCCCGGCCCCAAACCTTCCCCACTTCGACAAAAACTTCCCCTCCGGCGTGAACCTCTGTATCCGATGGTTCTCGCCATCGCTGATTAAAAGATTCCCATCCGGGTCGAAAGCCAGTCCCGCCGGCCCGTGGAGCTGCCCATCCCCGCTCCCCTTTCCTCCCCACTTGGTCAAAAACTTGCCCTCGCGGCTGAAAATCGTTATGCGATTAAGCCACTCGTCGCACACAAAGACTCGACCGTCCGGACTCGCCGCCACCGACAGCGCCCATATAAACTCGCCGTCCGCCTCGCCCCGCTGTCCGAAATCGCCTAGGAACTCTTCTTTGAGGTTGAGTCTGCAAACGCGATGGCCCTTCACCTGCTTTTCTGTAGTCCGGTTGAGCACATAGATATCCCCGTCTTTGCCCAGCGCAATGTCCACGGGCGTTCTGAACGACTCGCCGGTGACGGAGCTGCGGCCTATGGTCTGCTCATACTTGAACTTTCGACTTGTCTTCGTCTGCGTGGTCATGTCCGCCCCTTGGAAAGTGTTTTTCGGGCCGCTGGTTTAGTCCTTCAGAAACCCCATCTGCTCATAGCTCCCGCCGACTAGCGGCCTCGCCTCCAGCTTCATCCATCGCTCCAGAATCGTGGAATAGAGGCCCCGAAAGTCATAGTTGAAGTGCAGGTCGCCATCCAGCAGCTTCTCCGCCTTCAGCGACGGGTACTCCCCGTACATCCCGCCCTTCACCTTGTCGCCGATGAGGAACGCGCCGCCGCCCGACCCGTGGTCCGTCCCTGTGCCGTTATCGTTCACGCGCCGGCCAAACTCGGTGAACAATAGCATCAGCACGTTCTCGCTGGCGTTGTGCTCCTTCAAGTCGTCGTAGAAGTCCCCCAACGCCGGCCCCAACGCCTCCCACAAAGGCGCGTGGGTAGCCAGCTCGTTGGCGTGGGTGTCGAAGTTCCCGTACTCCACATACAGCACCCTTGTCCCCAGCTCCGCCAGGTGTACCTGCGCCACGCTCTTCAGGCTCTGGGCTATCGGTGTGGCCGCATACTCAACCGTGGACGAGTATTTTTGCGGCGCCGTCTTCAAAATGTCCGACCCCTTCAAAATATCGTTCCCCACCTGTCTCAGGTAGTCCAGCACGTACCCCGTGCCCACCGTCGGGCCGTATATCCGCGAGAACGTCTCCAGCGCGCGCTTCCTCTCCTCCGCGGGATTTATCCCCGTCAGCACACCCGCCCGCTCCAGCTCCATCACCGACGCCACCGGCACCCCCGGCAAGGCCAGCGCCCTCGGCAGCCCGGGGCCAAAGCTCACCGCCGTCAGAACGTTCTCGCCCTTCGGGTCCATGTCCCTTACTGCCTTCCCCAGCCAGCCGTCCGTGCTCATCTTGTCCGGTTCGCACGTGTGCCAGATATCCATAGACCTGAAGTGCGACCGGTTGGGATTCGGATACCCGACGCCGTGAATAATCGCCATCTTTCCCGTATCCCAGAACTTCTCCTTTATCGACTTCAGGCTGGGATGCAGCCCCAGCGAGTTCCCTACCGGCATCACCTTGTCCTGCGGTATGCCAATGTGAGGACGCTGGTCGTAGTAAAGGCCGTCGGTGTACGGTATCACCGTGTTCAGATAATCGTTGCCGCCCGAAAGCTGGACAATCACCAGGACCGGGTCTTTAGATGACGTAGGCATTTCTTTCTCCTCGAAAGCTAAGCTAGCTGGTACTCTTTTGTCGCCGCGATGAGCTGCAGCGTGCGGCCCACCCTCCGCGCGAAGGCGGCGCGCCCCTCCTCCGTGTCCTGCCGCAGCGCCCCCTCTTTCTCGACGTGCGCTGTTAAAGCGTTCCTCGTTTCCTCGCTCACCTTCACCGGCCCCATAAGCTCTAAGCATCTGTCGACAAACTCGGTGGCCGATACCTTCCCCCCCTTCGCCACCACCCGCGACACCACCTTCTGCACTCCGGGCATTTGCAAGTCCCCCACCCTTTCGGCTACAAAATTAATCCGGTTCGCCAGCGTGCCGCTGTTAATCCATTCCTTGCCCGTATGCCACCCCTCCACGCTGGGCGGGTTCAGTATCCCCTGCCCCATATACATCGTCTGGTAAACCAGGTCGTCGATGCCTGGCTTCGGCGTAACGTAATCGCCTACAAACCTTAGCGTCCCCACCACCACGTCAATGGGACTTTTCACTTTGGCGTACCGCACTTTCTCATCCTTGAAAAATTCCGAGTTGAAGAGGACTCGCAGCACCACCTTCATGTCGTATTTTGACTGAAGATAGGCGTCGGCCAGGATATTGATGGCCGCGCCATCCCTCGGCGGCGTATGCGGCCATGCCGGCACCGGCGGCTCGTCGGCCACGAAGAAGTTATACAGATGCCGCGCGATGAACCGGGCCGTGGCCGGCTGCCGCGCCACTATGTTTATGATGTCCTCACCATTAAACCTCCCTCTCTGGCCCAAGAACACCTTTTCCCCGTCGTCATGGTCCTCCGGGTTATAAACAAAATCTAAGAAGTACCTCTGATAAGGATAAAGAGGCGGAAACGGCTTGTGAGTCCAGCCCGTGAACGCCCGCGATGCCGCCTTGACATCGTCCTCCGTGTAATTCCCCACACCCATCGAGAAAAGCTCCAGCAGCTCCCTTCCCCAGTTCTCGTTGATAGCCCCTTTGTGGTTATCGCGGTTGTCCAGGTAAATAATCATCGCCGGGTCCTTGGCCAGGTCTAGCAGCAAGTCCCGGTAATTGCCCATGCAGTGCTTTCGCAGCATCTCAATCTGCCTTTGCACCGTCTGGGGATGGTCCACCTTGGCGTTGCCGGTGCAAAGTATGGAATGCCAGAACAGCGTCATCTTCTCTTCCAGGGGCCGCTTGGTGGAGATCATCCGTTGCAGCCACCAGCCCTGAGTCTCCGGCAGCCCGTTCCCATAACGCGCCCCTATATGGTGGCGGCGGGCCAAATCCTCCTCCCACGGCGGCTGGGCCTCCGGGTGCAGCAGCTCCTCCACCGTGGCCTCGTATCCCTTAGCCGCCCGTTCCTCCAGCTCCTCCCGCGTAGCCCCAAACCCCGCGCGCCGCATCAGGTGGGCCATCAACTCAATCTTCTTGTCGCTCATATTCCGCACCTTCTCCACTGACAATGGGGTTTTGTGCGGCGAACATAACACCTGATATCTAACATGTCAATCCACACCAATTTTGGACGATTAACTATTATTATAGCTCTATAGTATGACCCTTTTCGTAATGTATTTCTCTACTGATGGCCTTTAACTACTTTACCAGGTAATGCCATACCGTCACGTCTGTGTACGCCACAAAGCCACCAACAAGGCCTATGCCGCGCACTTCAGTGTGTCGAGCACGTTTACTATATTCAATTGCGAGACCCCGCATGATGATCGGGGCGGTAGGGTAATATAACCCAACACACCTCCCCCTCGGCATTCGTTGGGCATTACCTCGTTAAGTTTTAAATCTCATAATCTGACATTAGAGGTTGCTCCCGCCGGGTCTCCCGCCATCACATTTCGCCTTGACTTGATATATCACGGGTGTTACATTCGATTGAATACCCATCCCATCTCCCTCCGCGTGAGGTGCTTTAAAATGAGCGCTCCCCCCATTAAGGAGCTACGCAGGGCCTACGGTTTCGATGAAGTCGCCATTGTCCCGGGCCAGGTCACCATCAACCCGGACATGGCCTACACCCAAATGTCCATCGGTCCCAACACCTTTGATATCCCCATCATCGCCTCCGCCATGGACGCCGTCGTCTCTCCCTCCTTCGCCGCCCTCATGCACCAGAAAGGCGGCCTGGGCGTCCTCAACCTGGAAGGCATCTACACCCGCTACGCTGACCCCTTCTCCGTCCTGGAGGAGATCCGCTCCGCCGCTCAGGCTGAAGTCACCGCCCTCTTCCAGAAAATCTACTCCCAGCCCATCAAGGAAGAGCTTGTCGGCAAGTGCGTCGAGACCATCAAAAAGAGCGGCGCCACCTGTGCTGTCGCCGTCACTCCCGCCAACACCAAAAAGCTCTCCGCCGTCGCCATCGATGCCGGCGCCGACATCCTCGTCGTCCAGTCCACCGTCACCACCGCCCGTCACATCTCCCACAGCTACAAAGGCCTGATACTTTCCGAGCTGGTGGAAGCCATCAATATTCCCGTCGTCGTCGGCAACTGCGTCGGGTATGAAGTCGCCCTGGAGCTTATGGAGCAGGGCATCTCCGGCCTCCTGGTCGGCGTCGGCCCCGGCGCCGCCTGCACCACCCGCGAGGTCGTCGGCGTCGGCGTCCCCCAGGTCACCTCCACCATGGAGTGCGCCGCCGCCCGCGACGAGTTCTACAAGCGCTCCGGCCGCTACGTCACCGTCATCACCGACGGCGGCATCCGCACCGGCGGCGACCTCTGCAAAGCCATCGTCGCCGGCTCCGACGGTGTCATGATCGGCACCCCCTTCGCCCAGACCAAAGAAGCCCCCGGCGGCGGCTTCAACTGGGGCATGGCTACACCCCATCCTGAGCTGCCCCGCGGCACCCGCATCAAGTCCGGCTCCAAGGCCACGCTAAAGCAGCTCCTCTTCGGCCCCACCTCCGTCACCGACGGCACCCAGAACCTCGTCGGGTCCCTTAAAGTCTGCATGGGCATGTGCGGCGCCTTCAATATCAAAGACATGCACAAGGCCGAAATGGTCATCGCCCCCTCCATCAAGACCGAAGGCAAGATATTCCAGATGTCCCGAGAGTAGACCGCTAGGTCACTCTAGTCCCTTCCCCCTCGAATGCTTGGGAACTAATTGAGATTTGAGACATAGAACAGGATAGATTGCCTCAAAGAAAATTCCTTCTCCCTTGATGTTGAGCTCCTTAACCTATATCCATCCGAAATCCCGATGATAATCGGGAGGAGAAGGCGCAGGTCGAAGACTCGCCGTGGCGAGATGAAGGGTGAAACCCTAGCACTACAACACGGGTATTATGACTCACAGTCCTCCGTATACTTCCATTTAGCCTAGGAATAACTAGCATCCCCCATCTTAAGGGGAAAGGATAGGATAGTGGGTTGTGGATGTTGAATGGTGTATTTCCTATATCACTATCACTAACACTAGTCGAATAAAACGATAGACCACTACCTCATGCCTTCTATCCAAACTACTATGCCTCTTAACATTCTTCTTTCACCCATGACCGCTTCCCTAATCCAACCCCATCTTCTCGTCGAGGCCTGAACCCATGCCTCCCCTGGACCGCCTCGCCTGCGTCAACAACGACGGCCACATCGTCACCATCTCCCCTGACGGCACCGGCCAGACCGTCCTCACCGAGTCCTTCGCCGCTAAGCCCCAGGGCCTCGTCCTCGGCCAGGCTTTCCACCAGTCCCCCCTCTTCTTCACCTGGCCCGCCTGGGCGCCCGGCGGCGCGCGAATGTCCCTCTCCCAGGTCACCCTCGCCGGCGAAGGCCCGGGCGTTTTCCTGACTATCCTGGACCTCTTCACTGGCGAGTTTCAGCGCATCCATCAGAACCACGACGACTCCAGCCCCGTCATCGCCCAGAACGTCCCCCACTACACCTGCTGGTCCCCCGACGGCGCCAGGCTCGCCTTCCTCGCGTCTACCCCCGACGGCCTTGGCCTCTTTGTCCATACCCTCGGCGGAAGCACGTCCATGGTCGTCAACCAGGGCCCCCTTTTCCTACGATGGACCGGCGACAGCCAGGGACTCTTCATCCACTCTCGAGAGCGCCTCCTCTACGCCAGGGATCCCTTCACCGACACTCCCGCGGCCCTGGCCCCCATGGACACCTCCTTCCGCAACCCAGACGTCTCCTATGACGGCCGCCGCCTCGCCTTCATCACCAACGTCGGCCAGGGTCCCACCCTCATCGTGGGCGACGTCTCCGGCCCCGGCCCCTTCCAGGCCCTGTCCGCCGTCGGCGGCAACGCCGCTATCCTCTTCTCTCCCGTGGACGACAACATCGCTGTCGCAGAGGCCCCCACCCCCGAAGCCACCCTCTACGCCCGCCTGCGTCTTATCGCCCCTGACACCACCTCGCGAGTGCTAATAGAAGAGCCCTTGCTGGCCTTCTTCTGGTCCCCTGACGGCAAGCAGATCGCCTACTTCAGCCTTAACCCCGTCCACCAGGAGCTCACCCTAAAAGTCCTCGACATCGCTGGCGGCGACCCCCGGCCCATGGCCCGCTTCGCCCCCTCCGTCGAATTTCTCGCCATGCTCGGCTTCTTCGACCAGTACGCCCACTCCCACCGTATCTGGTCGCCGGACAGCACCCGGCTGGTCTTCTGTGGAGCCCTCCACCGCCACCAGGCTCACACCAACGGCCACAGCCAGATTTACGACCGCATTTATGTTATAAATACCCAGGCTGACTCGGAGCCTCAGGAAGTCGCCCGCGGCCCCCTCGCCTGCTGGCCCTTCGACTAAGTCCCAGACGAGACCGCCATATATGAGAGCGTCTTAATTTGTTTAAACAGATTTTTTGCAAAGCTAAGCTTAGAAGCCCCTCTCTAGTCCCTTCTGGTCTGCTCTCCACGAATGCCTGATGTAAACCGACGATTGAGACCGATGATAAAGAAACTTAATTGTCATTCTGGTGAGCCTTTAGCCCTGAGCGTAGTCGAAGAATCTGATCGCCCTGTAGTAGAGCAAGGCTTATCAGAACCACTCTTCGCTATCTCCTATACAGCACATTTACAATCAGCATCGGCAGAAATAACGCCAGCTATAGGGAGGCACTAGGTGCAGCGTTTCCCCCTTTTCTTAATCTCGGTCTTTACTCTCTTAAGCGCATCCATCCTCCTCGCCTCCTGCGGCGGCAGCGACGCCGCCACACCCACCCCCTCCCCCCCCCCCCCCCCCCCCCCCCCCCAGGAAATGCTCTCCACCTCCGCCGCCCGCATGGCCTCCCTCAAATCCCTCACCTTCTCCATGACCCACGAAAAAGGCGTCTCCCCTCTCATGTCCGGCGTCGTCATGGAATCCATGGACGGCCAGGCCGCCCTCCCCGACCGCTTTAGCCTCGACGTCAAAGCCCAGGCCACCGCCCTCCGCGCCTTCATTAACATCAAAATCCTCGCCGCCAGCGGAAAGACCTACATGACCGACCCCGTCTCCGGTCGATTGCAGGAGGTTGACCCCTCCACCCTCCCCTTCAATTTCACCAACCTCGGCGGCACCCTCGCCGGCATTATCAACGCCATGATGTCTCCCCTGCCCAGGGGCATCGAGACCGTCGACGGCAAGCAGGCGCAAAAGATTGTCGGCCCCGTCCTTTCCCAAAACCTGTCCGGCCTCGTCCCCAAAGCCGCCCAGGGCCTCCCCGTCGGCCTGGAAGTCTGGATCGAAGAAAACACCACCCTTCTCCTCCGCGCCCGAATATCCGGCCCCGTCGTCTCCAACGACCCCCCGGACATCATCCGAGTCCTCACCTTCCACAACTTCGATACCCCCATAACCATCACCTCACCCGTCTGAGGGTCATTGCCAGCTAGGGATGGAGGCAAATTACAGAGGACAGTTTTTGTCATTCTGAGCGAAGTCCATACTCGGACGTAGTCGAAGAATCTGGTCTCACTGGAATCCAGGCTCCATCTTTTGGTAGACGGCTGCGCCACTCGTGTAGGGGCGAGGATTGCCCCGTCTTATCCCTTCCCTCGGGCTCCTGAACGCTTGGTTCCAGCTAGACGTAATACTTATAAAAGAATTGACGGCCTCCAAGAAATTCCTTCTCCCTTGATGGGAGAAGGCGAAGGATGAGGGTGCAACCCTGGAAGCACGACCCTTTATCACTGCCACCTGCCACTATCGCTTCATCCATTAAGAGTCTTCGAACAACTAGCAACACCCATCCTTGCGGGAGAAGGTGCAGAGCCTGTCTAAGGAATGAGGTGAAACCCTGGCACTACAATCCGAGCATTAAATCCGTATACTTCCCCAAAAATTGAACTATCATCTAGCATTTTATGACTGAAACACGTCAGCTAAATAATACCTCCCCCTGGCCCTTCGTCTCCATCATCTGCCTCGCCGTCCTCTTCTCCGCCCTCGACCAGACCGTCGTCGTCACCGTCCTACCCCAAGTCATGGCCGACCTGGAAGTCCCCGTCACCCAGCTGGACCAGGCCTCCTGGATCATCACCGGCTTCCTCATCGGCTACACCGTCGCCATCCCCCTCGTCGCCCGCATGGCCGATGCCTACGGCCACATGCTCCTGTTCATCGCCGCCCTGGCCGTCTTCGCCCTCGGATCCACCCTAGCCGCCCTCGCCCCCAGCCTCGAATCCCTGGTGGCCGCGCGAGTCCTCCAGGCCCTTGGCGGCGGCGCTATGGTCCCCGTCGGCATGGCCATGGTCGCCGCGCGGCTTCCCCACAAAAACACCGCCCTCGCCGTCGGCCTCGTCGGCGGCAGTGCCGAAGCCGGCATCGTCCTCGGCCCCCTCTACGGCGGCGCCATTACCGACGCCCTCGACTGGCGATGGGTCTTCTGGCTCAACATCCCCCAGTCCGCCCTTATACTAGTCCCGCTGCTTGTATTGGCCGCTAAGCCGCTGCCAGGACGTAGGGGCGAGGTCGCCTCGCCCTTCCTCTCCGCCAATCCCCCCTCTACCCGTGTGGACTACCTCGGCGGCCTCCTCCTCACCGCCTCCCTCACCCTCATCACCATCGCCCTCTCCCAACAATCCCTCTTCGACCTCGACTCTCCCCTCCCATATATCCTCCTCGCCGCCGGCCTCACCCTCGCCGCCCTCCTCGCCCTCCACCAGCGGCGCTCCGCCTCCCCACTTATCCCCCTGGAACTCCTCCGCTCCCGTCCCGCCCTCGCCTCCATAATCACCAAACTCCTCGTAGGCGCGGCCCTCATCATCGCCATGGTCACCATCCCCCTCATGGCCAACACCATCCAAGCCATGTCTCCACTGGATGGAGGACTCCGTCTTATAAGATTAACCGCCGCCATCCCCCTCGGCGCGGTTGTGGGCGGCTTCCTGGCTTCCCGACTCGGCCCCCGACCCATCACCATCGCCGGCCTCGTCGCCGCCAGCGTAGGCCTGTTTCTAATGAGCGGCTGGACCACCACCGCCAACGACCCCGCCGACTCCCTCCACCTCATCCTCGCCGGCCTCGGCTTCGGCCTCGTCATCGCCCCCCTCTTCACCACCGCCATGGAGTCCGGCCCCCGCGACTACCAGGCCACCGCCGCATCGTTAGTGACCGTGTCGAGGATGATGGGCATGGCCCTGGGCCTCGCCGCCCTCTCCGCCTGGGGCATGGGCCACTTCCAGTCCCTCACCGCCGGTCTCCACCTCCCCCTCCCCGCCCTCGGCGAGTCCTCCGCCGACTACCAGACTCGCCTGGACGCCTACCAGTCCGGCCTCACCACCGCCGGTGTCGATCTCTTCCAAGCCTTCTTCCGCGCCGCCGCCGCCCTAATGCTGGCAGGCATAGTGCCGGCGTTATGGTTAGGCAAAAGGCAACATGAAATTAAAATCCCTTCTTTCCTTGAGACGCATGGCGCTAATTGAGAATTGCTTTGCGTATAAGATGTGAAAGCCACCCAGAAAATTCCTTCCCCCTTGATGGGGGAAGGCGAAGGATGAGGGTGAAACACTAGCTCAACAATCCTTTATCAGCGCCACCTGACGCGCTACGAATCGTCTCTGCCCCCGCTCGGTAAGGGGGCCCACTAAAACCCGCTGGCAGTGCAGAACTCCACCCGGTTACCGTCCGGGTCGTGCGTAAAAAAGAACTTCTGCCCGTCGTTCCTCACCCCGCTCCGCGCGATGTCATACCCCTTCGCCTTCACCGCCTCCATCGTCCCATCAAAGTCCTTCACCTGAAACGCGATGTGGTTCTCCTCCGGGCACGGCGCCTGGCTGGTCTCAATCAAATGCAGCATCACCCCATTCGACAGTTGCAGCCAGATAATATTCTTGTTATTCACCTGGCTCGGTATCTGCTTGATGCCGAGAAAATCGTGGTAATACTCCATGCTCCGCTTCAGGTCTTTCACCAGGTACACCACGTGGTTGATTCGATTTATCTTTATGGGCTTCACGGCAGCTTTTGTCGCCATTGGACTCTCCCGCTTCTCTGTTGAATTTTCTATCGATATATCCCCGACGCGTGGTATTTTACCGCAGGGTCGTCGCTGGCCTTCATCCTATCCCCCACCTTCACCAGCAGCCGCCCCATGGCCGTCTCCCCCCAGAACCACCGGTGCAAGTCCGGCTCATTAGCCTCCGGCCTCTGCTGCATTCGCGCCTCGAAAAAGAACGCCTTTATATCGTCCGCGCAGTACCGAATGAACTGCGCCAGCGCCACGTCCCTCGGCCTCTCCTCCATGTCCGTCGACTCCCCTCGCGCGTACTCCTCCAGCAGCCTCACCACACCCCTAAACCGCCGCTGCGGTATCCCGCTCAGTCCCACCGCCGTCGCTCCCCCATGCTCCTCCACCCACCGTTCGTAGAACGGACGCAGCGCCGTCACCTCGTCCGCCGCGCTCCGCTCCGACTCCACCGCCTCCACCACTGACGCCTGCAGCAAAATCTCCGACGGCTCGTCATATTGAAAGTCTTCTAATACCGGCCCCTTCTCATGCGACAGCAGTCCCAGCGCTCCTTCAATTACTCCATGCTGCAACTCCGGGTCGTTAGGTTTCCCCAACGGGAACCCCAGCGGAAAGGGCACAAACAACGCGCGGGGCGGCTTCACCTTCTCCGCGTGCAGCCGTATCAAGGCCAGCGCCGTGGTAACAAGCCCCCTCTCCTCAAAAACCCTCGCCAGCACGCTGACCGCGTGCGTGCAAGCCGGTCAGACCGGTGTCAGCAGCACCACGTCCACACCCTCCTCCCTCATCAGCCCCGCCGCCTCCGGCCCCGTCTCCGCTATGATCCGATTCGGGTACGTCACCGCTCCCATAAACGAGTAGAAATTCTTCGCCAGCCCGCCGATAACCCCCCGCTCCGCCAGCTCCCGCAGTCGGTCGATTGGAAACGCGACATTTATATCCTTATAAATCCCCGTCCTGTCGAAGCCAATGCTCGTATGGCTCTGCAAAATATCCCCGGCCTTCGCATCCGAAGGTATCACCATGTAAGACTGGTCCCTCTTCTCATGGTCGCCCACAAAGGGCTTATCTCCGCGCATATGCAGCCCCGCGCTGGTCACCAGCGCCACCTTGCACCGCGACAGCGGCTTTCTCATCTCCGTCCACGGGTTGTCGGGAAACTCCATACAAGGAAAGAACAGCGCCTGCTTCCGCATCACCTCTGTCATGTGTTCCAGTCTTGGCATATAGTCCTCTTTAGTGGACTTGTAGGTGGCATCCAATTCTAGCTCAGATGGCGAGCTAGGCTCATCGTCGGAGCTAATGCCGCACACTTCAGTGTGCGGTGGGGTCCTACCCCTCGTAATAGCCAGCCTGCGCCCCACTCTACCCTCGCCCTTTTGCACTGTCAAACGCCGACGGTGGTAAAATCCCCCCATGCCCAAAAAGCCGCCCGCCATAAACTCGTCGAGGTCGGCCTCCATCTCGAAGACCAACCCCCCGTCAACAAACACTACCTCGCCCACCTCTCCGACCACGCCTCCGCCCTCCGCGACACCTGCCCCACCCTCGAAGCCGAGCAGTGGACCGACTCTTGGACCCGACTCCACCAGTCCCTCACCCTGACCACCCTCAACGAAGACCTCCTCATGGAAGTCGCCAACGCCACCTCCCGCATGATCACCACCCTAGAACCCATGGTGCGCCGGATAACTCCGCCTTGACCCCACTGACAAATTCTCATTGACCTAAGCCTCCCGCTTCCCCTATCCTCTCCACATGCCCACCAACCGCTATCCCATCACCACCCATCCCCACCATGTAGGGGCGAGGTCGCCTCGCCCGTCCCTCCCCATCACCCGAAAACAACTAAAACGGCTTCACGTCTGGCTCGTGCCTAAATATTCGATCCGTTTTAGGAAAAAATTGCAAAACGAATCCCCAAAAACGAATCATCATCCCGCTGTACGCTCCACAGCCGTCAACATAGCCTATGCCGCACCCTGAAGTGTGCGGTAGGGAACTACAACTCATCACCAAGTCCGGTACGGGTTACCCCATTCGGCTGCTAAACATCACAGACGCTAGGCCACCTCTCCCCCACTAAACGGTCCAGGGCACGCCCTGGTTCCTCCTACCCCTCCCATCCCTTATAATTTCCCCCACAGCCTTTTATAATCACGGACACACGCCCATGCAGATACCCGCACCCAAAAAAACTCGCGGCCTTGACCCCGCCCTGGCGGACCTCCGCGCCCGCATCCGCCACTCCGCCGCCCACGTCATGGCCGACGCCGTCATGCAGCTCTTTCCCGACGCCAAGCTCGGCTTCGGCCCTCCCACCGACGACGGCTTCTATTACGACATCGACGTCTCCCGCCCCTTCACCCCGGACGACCTGGACAAGATCACCGCCATCATGAGGCCGCCATC
>VGZZ01000036.1 GCA_016872285.1 SAR202 cluster bacterium
AGCGGGCACGGGGCGGGGTGGGGGTCGCCGGTGATAGTGACGGGGCTGGCGGCGGCGGCGGGACTGATGGCGGGGTTCATATGGTGGCAGACGAAGGCCAGGTCGCCGATGCTGGAGCTGGCGCTGTTCAGAAACCGGACGTTTTCAATAGGGGCGACGGCGGGATTCATATCGTTCCTCAGTGGGTCGTCGGTGTGGTTCCTGATGCCCTTCTATCTGCAGAAGGTGCTAGGGTACAACCCGGGGGCGACGGGGCTGATTATGGTGGCCAGCGCAGCGTCCATGGCGGTTATGGGCCCTATAGCGGGGAGGTTGTCAGACCGCTACGGGCACAAGATATTCAACGTGAGCGGGGCCCTGATGATATCAGCGGGGCTGTTTATGGTAACTCGATTGACGGAGGCGTCCAGCCTTGGGCTGGTGGTGCCGGCGCTGGTGATGCATGGCCTGGGGAACGGGATGTTCCAGGCGTCCAACCATAGCTCGATGCTGGGCGCAGTGGAGCCGAAGAGGTACGGAGTAGCATCAGCGTTTGTGAATTTGAATAGGAACACGGCGTCGGTGACGGGAATAGCTATCGCGACGACGATAGTGGTGGTAACCATGGGGAATATGGGGTATGAGCCGAGCCTGGACGCGGTGTCGGAGGGCGGCGGGGTGGGAGTGGCCCACGCTTTCACGGTGGGGCTACAACGAGCGTATATGATGGCTGGTGTGGTGATGCTGGTAGGGATGGTGCTGACGCTGTTCAAAGGGAAGCAGGAGGAGCCTACCGGGAAGGCCGCGGTGGCGCCAGTGGCGGGGGAGAAGACGGCGGAAGCCCACGGGACGTCGGACTGAGCGGAGTTACCGTTTGTCTAGAGTGGCTGCGAGTAGACCCTACCACCCTTCCCCGACCCCCTCATTCTAACCTTCCCTCCCGATTGGCATCGGGATCTCGGATTGATATGACTAAAGGAGTTCGACCTCAAGGTGGGAAGGAACCAGAGGGGGAAGTCTCTGAGATCGCTTGTGCCTGACAGACGGCGCGTACTTCCAGGGTTTACCCCTCATCTCGCCACGGCGAGTCTTCGACCTGCGCCTTCTCCCGGAAGGGGAGAAGGAATTTCCTTGGAAATAGAATTAAACGTAGCTCGCCTGCCGAGCTGCTTGGTGCTAGGCTAAGCCGCGCCGATGCCCAGTTCGCCCATTAGCCAGAAGTCCGATTATAAGTGGCTTGTTTTCGCGACGGTGGCTATGGGTTCGCTTTTGCCGTCGCTGGACTTTGGGAGCGTCAACATCGCCCTGCCTACCATTGGGGACGAGTTCGGAAAGTCGATTACCACGGTTCAGTGGGTGACCCTGGGGTACGTAGTGGTCCTATCGACTATGCTGCTGCCGATGGGGAGGCTGTCGGACGTTTACGGGCGGAAGAAGGTTTACATTCTGGGGTTTGCGGTCTTTGCCTCCACGTCCACGCTGGCGGGGTTTTCACCAAGCCTGTGGGGAATTATTGGGCTGAAGGCGGCGTCCGGGGTGGGAACGGCGATGGTGATGGCCAACGGAATAGCGATTCTAACCACTACCTTTCCGGCTAGCGAACGGGGTAAAGCCGTGGGAAGCCACATGGTGATTTTGGCTGTGGGCACGGCTATGGGGCCGGTGATAGGGGGCGCGCTGGTGGAGGCGTTTGGATGGCGGTCCGTATTCTTTGTTAACTTGCCTATCGCCGTGGCTGGTATCGCAGCAGCCTTGGCGCTGCTGGACACAGACCGGCTGTCGATGCAGGGAGGAGCGGAGCATCGGGGGAGGCTCGATGGGCTGGGGGCGGCGCTGTCGGGCGGGGCGGTGCTGTCGATATTGCTGGGGCTGGGCAATGGACCTAGGGCGGGGTGGGCGTCGTCGGAAATTGTGGCGGCGCTGGCGATAGGGACGGGACTGACGGGGGCTTTTGTGTGGTGGGAGAGGAGGACGGCGTCGCCGATGCTGGACCTGAGCATTTTTCAGAGCAGGATATTTTCGGTAGGGCCCCTGACGTCTTTTGTCTGTTATGTAGGAGCGGCGTCGGTGTGGTTTTTGATGCCGTTTTACCTGCAAGGCGCGCTGGGATATTCGCCAGGGCAGGCCGGGCTGATAATGATTGCCAACGTGGGCTGCACTGCAGTGACAGGGGCAATGGGAGGATGGCTTTCCGACCGGTACGGGCAGAGGCGCTTTATAACAGCGGGGGCTGCTATCTCCGGAGCGGGGCTGTTTATGATGTCTAGATTTTCAGTGGATTCGGGGTTGGGGCTGATAGTCTCCGCGCTGGCGCTGCAGGGATGCGGGATGGGTATGTTTGTGTCCAGCAACCAGAGCGCTGTTCTGGGAGCGACGGCGGCTTCTAAGCTGGGTGTTGCGTCCGCATACATTAACCTGACGCGCAATTTGGCGCAGAATACAGGAGTGGCGCTGGCTACAGCGGTTGTAGCGGGCACGATGGCGTCTATGGGGTTTGAGGCGAAACTGGAGCCGGGGAGCGGCGCACAGGGAGCTGCCGGCGCTTTTACGGAAGGCTTAACGCGGGTCTATCTTGTGTCGGCGTGCATTTTCGCCGCAGCGGTGGCACTGACTGTGATGGTCTGGAGGCAGGAGCGAGGAACGAGGGAGGGGGACGTGGCGAAACAGCAGATGTCGGAGAGCGGGAGCAATCCGGCTAGCGGGGCGGCAGGATAGTTAAGAAATGAAGGGCGCGCTCGGCAGCGGCGGCGACAAGGTCGTGGGCGCGGCGGATACTCTCCCGTATGGGCATAGGGCGGTCGGCGATACAGGCGATGGCATCGATGCCGTGTTTGTACACCTCCTGGTAACCTTCACCGAGGCTGGCGGCCAGGGCGATGACGGGGACGCCTTTGGCCTTGGCGCGGCGGGCGACGCCTATGGGGGCCTTGTTGAAGACGGTAGAGGCGTCAATGCGGCCTTCGCCGGTGATGACAAGGCTGGCGCCTTCCAGCTTCCTGTCGAGGTCTAGGGCGTCGCAGACGATATCGATGCCGGAGCGAAGCTCGGCGCCGGTAAAGGCCATGAGGCCTGCGCCGAGGCCACCGGCGGCGCCGGCGCCCGGGCGGTGGGCGAGGTCTTTACCGAGGGACTTTTTGATGACATCAGCGTAGCGCTGGAGGGCCTTGTCCAGGGCTTCCACCATAGGGGCTGTGGCGCCCTTCTGGGGGCCGTAAACGGCGGAGGCGCCCTGGGGGCCGCAGAGGGGATTGGTGACATCCGTAGCGACGGTGATGCGAGCCTGTCCCAGAACTGGATGAAGATTCGACACGTCGATGGAGTCCAAGGTAGCGAGAGGGAGGCCGCCGGGAGGCAGCTCATAGCCCTGCTTGTCGAGGAACCGGACGCCGAGGGCGGAGGCCATGCCGGCGCCGCCGTCGTTGGTGGCGGAGCCGCCGATGCCGATGATGAAGCATCGATAGCCCTTATCCAGGGCTTCTTTGATTAGCTCGCCGGTGCCGAGGGTTGTGGTGTGCCGTGGGTCGCGGCGGCCCTGGGGAACAAGGACGAGACCGGAGGCCTGAGCCATTTCAATGACGGCAGTCTTACCGTCGCCCATGACGCCCCAGTGGGCTTCGACAGGCTCGGAGAGGGGGCCGGTGGCCTGGGAGGTGAAGGTGCGGCCTCCAGAGGCGTGGATGAGGGCTTCCAGGGTGCCGTCGCCGCCATCAGCGATGGGGAGGAGGTGGCATTGGGCTTGGGGGAAGACCTGGAGGACGCCTTGTTGGATAGCCTGGGCGACCTGGGGGCCAGAGAGGCTGCCTTTGAAGGCCTGGGGAGCGATGAGGACTTTCATGGGGGAATTATACAGTGCGAATGATAGACGCATGTGCCGCGCTAAACTTGCTCTGGTACAATGCGGCCACAAGAAGGGGAGGCAGGCCATGGCGTCCAAAGAGCACTTGAAGCAGCGGGTTAGCGCGGCGATAGACCAGCACGGGGAGGAGATAGTCCGCATAGCAAAGACGATACTGGAGAAGCCGGAGACGGGGTTCAGGGAGGTGAGGACGTCTAAGCTGGTGTCGGACGCGTTCAAGAAGATGGGGATCAAGCATAGGAGCGACCTGGCGCTGACGGGGGTGAAGGGGGAGGTGAAGGGAGGGTCGGCGGGGCCGTCGGTGGCGGTGCTGGGGGAGCTGGACTCGCTGATTGTGTCTGACCATCCGCATGCCGACAGGGAAACCCATTATGCCCACGCCTGCGGGCACCATTGCCAGATTGGGATGATGCTGGGGGCGGCCTACGGGCTGATGGACCAGGATGTCCTGCCGAGCTTAGCCGGGAGGCTGGTGTTCATGGCGGTGCCGGCGGAGGAGTACATAGAGATTGAGTGGCGGGACGAGCTTCGTAGGGTGGGGAAGCTAGAGTTCCTGGGGGGCAAGCCGGAGATGATTGGGATGGGCGAATTTGACGATGTGGACATGGCGCTGATGTGCCACACCACCAGCACAACTAACGAGGGAAAACTGTGCATCAGCCATACTAACAACGGGACCATCGCCAAGCGGATCCAGTTCATCGGGCGAGTGGCGCATGCTGGCGGCGCGCCGCATCTGGGGATCAACGCTTTGAACGCGGCGTCGCTGGCGCTGATGGCGATACACACAAATCGAGAGACGTTTAAGGATGACGATACGATTCGAGTACACCCAATCATTACAAAAGGCGGTGAGGTGGTGAACGCGGTGCCAGCGGACGTAAGGATGGAGACCTTTGTCCGCGGGGCCAACTTGGAGGCGATACTGGACGCCAACAAGAAGGTAGACCGGGCGCTGCGGGCGGGGGCCATGGCCGTGGGGGCGCAGGTGAAGATTACGACGATTCCTGGCTACATGCCCTTGAGGCAGGACTCGTTAATGATGGATATGTTCAAGCACAACGCCGTGGGCCTGGTGGGAGAGAAAGAGATAGGGCATCGCCGGCATGGGACGGGGTCGACGGACATGGGGGATATTAGCCAGATTATGCCGGCGATACACCCCTACGTCGGAGGCGCCACGGGCCTAAGCCATGGCAGCGATTATGTGGTGCGGGACTACAACCTGGCGGTGGTGACGGCGGCGAAGTCGCTGGCGATGACGGTGGTGGATTTGCTGTCGGAGGGGGCGGAAGGAGCGCGACAGGTGATGTCTAAGCACAAGGTAGCAATGACGAAGGAGGAGTATTTGAAGGTGATGCGGGGCCTGTCCAAAGAGGAGCTTTTCAATCCCGAAAGGATGGAGGGCTAAGGCATGGCGCTGAACAAGGAGGAACTGAAGCGTAAGGCGTGCGAGGCCATTGAGCAGAGGAAGCCCGAGCTGCTGGCTGTAGCGAAGAGGATACTGGAGAACCCGGAGACGGGATTTCATGAATTCAAGACATCGAAGCTGGTGGCGGAAGAGTTCACAAAGCGGGGGATATCGCACAAGAGCGGTCTAGCGTTGACAGGAGTGAAGGGGTGGATAGAGGGGGGCGCCGGGCCGGGGCCCCGGGTGTCGATCATTGGCGAGCTGGACTCGCTGCTGGTGCCGGAGCACTCGACGTCGGACCCGACGACGGGGGCAGCGCACGCCTGCGGGCACCACTGCCAGATAGGGATGATGCTGGGGGCGCTGGCGGGTTTGCAGGCGCCGGAGGTGCTGTCCCAGCTATCAGGCCGGATTGTGCCCTTCGCGGTGCCGGCTGAGGAGTTTGTGCAGGTGGAAAAGCGGATGGCGCTGCGGGACGAAAAGAGGATTGAGTTCCTGAGCGGGAAGCAGGAGCTGATCAGGCTGGGGGAGTTCGACGACGTGGACATGGCGATTATGTGCCACACGGCCAGCGACCTGGGGAAGAAGAGCTTTGCCGTGGGCGGGACCAGCAATGCCCACGTGGTGAAATATATTCAGTTTCTGGGCAAGGGGGCGCATGCGGGAGGGTCGCCGCACGTGGGGATTAACGCTTTGAACGCGGCGGCGTGGTCGTTGATGGCGATACACGCGAATCGGGAGACATTTCCAGAGTCGGAGACGGTGCGGATACATGGGATTATAAATCGTGGGGGAGAGTCGGTGAGCGCGGTGCCGTCGGACATACGGCTGGAGTGGCGTGTGAGGTCGGGGTCACCGGAGGCGGTGGCGAAGAACAGCGAACGAGTGGACAGATGCTTCAAGGCTGGCGCGATGGCGGTGGGAGGCAGGGTCAAGATTACGAATATCCCGGGCTACATGCCGCTGAAGCACGATTCGACGCTGCAGAGGCTGTTCAAAGAGAACGCAGAGCGGGTGGTGGGACACGAAAGCGTGCTGCAGATGCCATCGACGCGGAACCGGGGCGGGTCTACGGATATGGGGGACCTGAGCCAGATAATGCCAGCATGCCATCCGTACACGGGCGGCGCGACGGGGGCGGGGCATAGCAAGGAGTACACGATTAAGGACTACGAGGCGGCCGTGATAAACCCGGCCAAGATTATGGCGATGGTCGCTATCGATTTGCTGTCGGAGGGGGCAGCAGGGGCGAAGGAGGCGCTGAGCGGGTGGCGGGCGTCGATGACGAAGGAGCAGTACCTGTCGTTTCAGAGGGAGAGGGCGAGGGAGGTGGAGTTTGACGGCGGGAGGGAGTAGAGAAGGGGTTATCAAGGTCCGTTTGCGAGTCTGGGTGTCGGTTGCTAAAATCCAGGCGTTGCGGCCCCAGAGTTAGGCCGCTTTCTTAGGAGGCGAAGGTTATGTGGACGTGCATACATTGCGGCACGAATAACGCGTCGGGTGGAAGCGAGCTGTGCTCGCATTGCGGCAAGAGGAAGGACCGCACACTGTTGTGGAACTGCGCGTTCTGCGGCGAGGAGAACGGGCCACTGCGGAATGTGTTTTGCGGGAAGTGCGGGAAGCGGAGGCAGGGGTAACAGGCTAAGCCCGCGTTTATTTGCGTTTGTGGCCTCGATGGAAATCTAGGCCTTTTGTTTTGGGGCGAGGACGGTTTGAAGGAATTCAACGTTTGCCCCACAATGTAACGCCATGACCACAAAACCGCTCAAGCCCCGCATCGGCGCCCTCCTTCCTACCCGCGGCCTTCTTATGGAGGGTCCACAACCTCATAACGCTGACCTTATCCTCAATATGGCCCGTGCCATCGAAAGCGCTGGACTCGATTCTCTATGGGTTGGCGACAGCCTCACCGCCAAGCCCCGCCTGGAACCCCTCTCCACTCTTGCGGCCCTGGCAGGCATCACCCGTCGAGTCCGCCTGGGCACCGCCGTAATGCTTGCCGCGCTGCGCCACCCTGTCTTATTGGCGCAGACAGCCGCAACGGTGGATCTCATCTCCGGGGGCAGGCTGGTCCTGGCGGTGGGCGCAGGCGGGGCCTTCAATGCCGAGCAGCAGAAGGAATGGCAGACCGCCGGTGTCAAAGCATCACAACGAGGCCGGCGACTGGAAGAGGCTATGGAGGTTGTGGGCCGCCTTGGAACTGAAGCCCGCGTCACCTTTCACGGCAAGCACTTCCACCTGCAGGACGTGGCCATGTCGCCGCGGCCCGTCCAGCCCGGCGGCATACCGCTTCTTTTTGCCTGCCACCTGCGCGCCGAGCGGCCCGCGCAGTTCGACCGGGCCGCCCGCATCGGCCATGGCTACATTACTATTTCCGAGAACCCGCAGGGCTTCGAAGAGATCGGGCGTCGAGTTAAGGAGCGCGCAGCGGTTCATGGCAAAAACTTCGATACTATGCAGAAGGTCATCTACATGACCGTCAACCTGAACCCGGACCGTCGACAGGCCCTCGACGAGTCCGACCGATATCTAAAGCTCTACTATGGGGTCAACATCTGGCGCGACCTCTGGGGTCCGTGGGGACACCCCGACCTCACCACCCAGCGCATCCGCGAATTTCTCCAGGCAGGCGCCACCACGGTCATAGTCCGGTTTGCCGCCTTCGACCAGGAGCGGCACCTGGACTCCTTCCTCCAAAACGTCTGGCCGAACTTCCGAAAATAAAGGAGGCTTAGCTCTTGTACCCTATAGACCTCTCCGGCAAAAACGCCATCATTTTCGGCGTGGCCAACGACCGCAGCATCGCCTGGCATGTCGCCGAGGCGCTACACAAGGCCGGCGCGCGCCTGGCTATCGCCTACCAGAACGAACGCCTCCTCAGCCGCGTTCAACGCCTCACCCAGGACATCCCCAACACCCTCCTCCTCGAATGCGACGTCTCCACAGACGCGGCCATCGAAGCCGTCTTCCAAAAGGCCGCCTCCGAATTAGGCAGCCTCCACGCCATGGTCCACAGCATCGCCTTCGCCCAGCGCGAGGACCTGGAGGGCGATTTCTCAAAGACCAGCCGCGGAGGTTTTCAAAAGGCCCTGGAAATCAGCGCATACTCGCTCATACCGCTGGTGCGCCATGCCGCGCCGCTGATGAAGGACGGCGGCAGCGTCGTCACCCTCACCTTCGAGGCCTCACAGCGCGTTTATCCCGGCTACAACGTTATGGGCGCCGCCAAGGCCGCCCTGGAAAACGAGGTCCGGCAGCTCGCCTACGAGTTCGGTCCTCGCAGCATCCGGGTCAACGCCGTTTCGGCCGGTCCTTTGGAGACGCTGGCTGCTCGCGGCATCCACGGCTTTCTGGATATGAAGAAGGTCCACGCCGAGCGGGCGCCCCTGCAGCGGAACATCACCCACGACGAGGTAGGCAAGGCCGCCCTCTTCCTCCTCAGCGACCTTGCCAGCGGCGTCACCGGCGCCGTTCTTCCCGTGGATGCCGGCTATCACATAATGGGCGTCTAAATCGCGCCTTCGACAGCCTGCCAAGCGGGAAAACCCCCATAAATTTTTTAGGGTTTTTACCCTGGTGTGGGGATGCTGAAGGCCCCAAACTAATACCTGCCGATCCACAGATGACCAATCAGGAATGGAGCCTTCCGTGAGCTTGAAAATCCTTGTTGCTGACGACGAAGCCAGTCAAAGAGAGATTATGAAAGCCTTCCTGGTGCACCTGGGCCATTCCGTTCTCCTGGCTGCCGACGGTGAAGAGGCGGTCCAGATGGCCCAGGAGTCGCGTCCTGACGCCGTGTTTTTGGACATGGTCATGCCAAGGATGAACGGGCTGGACGCTTGCCGCACTCTCAAAATCAACTCGGAGACTAAGGATGTCAAAGTTGTGATGCTGACCGCTATAGTGCAGCAGTCGGTGGTCAAGCTGGCTAAACAGAACGGCGCCGACGCGTATCTTGCTAAACCTATAGGCCTCCAGGATTTGGGCGGCATCCTTAATATTCTTTTCAAGTCAGTGGTGAAAACTCCAGCAGGTCAAAGGTCTTAACCAGCTCGCGACGCTCGCGGTATCTCTGAACTACCACGGCCAGCAGGTATTGTCTTTCGGTTTAGAGTGGCCCCTCGCGCTCTAATTACGCGAGTAATGTCGGTGGTAACTAGGCAGGCCCCGCTTCTCGCGCCGCCCTCCTCCCCGGCTCCGCCCCGTTCCCCGATACCCTGGCCCCCGGCTTCCCATTCACCCCAAAGTTCTTCCAGTACAGCTTCGCGTATACGCCCCCCAGCGCCAGCAACGACACATGGTTCCCCTCCTCCACAATCCGGCCCTGGTCCATAACGATAATCCGGTCCGCGTTCCGCACCGTGGATAGTCGATGCGCTATCACCAGCGCTGTACGGCCCTTAAGTACCCGGTTCAGCGCCTCCTGTATAAGCATTTCCGTGTAGCTGTCCACCGAGGCCGTCGCTTCGTCCATGATGATGATTCGAGGGTTAAAGGCCATGGCCCGCGCCAGGGCGATGAGCTGCCGTTGGCCGGCGCTCAGGTTCCCGCCTCGCTCTTCCACCGTGGCGTCGTAGCCGCCCTTCATACGCATAATGAAATCATGGGCGCCTACCGCCTGTGCCGCTCGTACCACCTGCTCGTCTGTGACGTCAGAGTGGCAAAACTTGATGTTGTCTTTTATAGTGCCCGAAAACAGGAACGGCTCCTGCACCACCGTTCCCATCTGGTTCACCAGGGACGTTCGGTCCACGTCCCGCACGTCGATGCCGTCAATTGTCACCCGGCCTCCCGTAACGTCGTACAGCCGCAGCATCAGCGACGCCAGAGTTGTTTTGCCCGCCCCTGTGGCTCCAACGACCGCGATTGTCTCCCCGGGACGAATCTTGAGGTTCACGCCTTTCAGGACCTCTATCCCTGGCACGTAGCTGAACCGCACGTCCTCAAAAGCCACCTCTCCCCGGATATGAGGCATCTTCTGGGCGTTGGGCTTGTCCACCACCGTGGGCGGGTCCGCCATCAGTTCGAAGATGTGCGACCCGGAGGTCATGGCCCTCTGCATCTGGGTATACTGCATGGTCAGATTGCGAATAGGCTCAAAGAAACGTTGGATATAGAGGGTAAAGGCTACCACTACGCCGACTTCCAGCGACCCGTCGATGACCATGAAGCCGCCGAAGATTATCGCCAGCGCAGTGGATATTCCCGACAGCACCTCCACCGAGGGCATCAGCGCCGCCGACAACCTACCCGCGTTCAGGTTGGCGTCCAGATGGTCGTTGTTCAGCTTGTCAAATTGCCGCAGGTTCTCATCCTCGCGGTTCAGGCTCTGGATCACCCGCATGCCTGATATATTTTCTTGCAGGTTCCCGTTTACAATCGCCAGCGTACGCCTCACCCGCATAAATCTAGGCCAGGAGTTCACTTGCCACTTGCCCGCGATTAGCAGAAGCACCGGCAGCACCGACATGGTTATCAGTCCCAGCTTCCAGTCCATCAGCACCATAGCCGCCACTATAGCCACCAGCGTCAGCACGTCGGCGATGGTGATGGCGATCTGCGATAGGAACTCCTGCACCTGACCCACATCGTTCTGGATGCGGGACATGATCCGGCCCATCTCTTCCCGGTCGTAATAGCTCATGGACTGGGCCTGCAAATGGGCAAACATATCGTCCCTAAGGTCCACAAGAACACTTTGAGATACCCGGGCCATGGCGACTTGATGCACGTAGTTCGACACATAATTGATGGCTATGTTGCCGAAAAACAACATCACCCAGAAGGTCAGGCCGGAGGCACTCCTGGCATAGAGCGCCTGGTTTATGGCGCGCTCCACAATCCACGGGGTCGCCACTACCGTGGCCACGTATATCAAAAGCGTAGCGAGGCTCAGAACCACCAGCGGCTTGTACGGCGACGCGTAGCTGAGCAGGCGCAGCAGTATGCGGTAGTCTCGCATGCCGCCGCGCCGTTCGTCGATGGCATCCGCGCGGGTCAGCACCCGCCATCCGCCTCCGCCGCCACCCATCATAGCGGGCGCACGCTCCTATTTGGATTAGTTGTTCCCGTCATCGCTTATGGAAGCCTCCAGCAGCACCTGCTCCGACGGCAGTATCTGCAATTCGTAAATCTGCTTGTAGAACCCCTCGCGGCTGATCAGGTCGTTGTGGGCACCCCGCTCCACTATCTCCCCGTCCTTCAGCACCAGAATCTGGTCCGCCAGCCTCACGCTGCTCACCCGGTGGGCGATGATAAATGTAGTGCGGCGCTTCATCACTTCTTCCAGCGCTTTCCGAATCATCCCCTCCGTCTCCACGTCCACGCTGGATGTCGAATCGTCGAGAATCAACACCGGCGGGTCCAGCAAGAGTGTCCGAGCAATGGCCAGCCGCTGGCGCTGCCCGCCCGATAGCGTCACCCCCCGCTCGCCCACCAGCGTCTCATACCCCTGGGGCAGCGACTCGATGAACTGATGCAGCTGCGCAGCTTTAGATGCCTCAATGATCTTTTCTAGGGTGGCGTTGCTGGCGCCGTAGGCGATGTTCTCTTTGACGCTGGCGTGGAACAGGAACACGTCCTGGAACACCATCCCCACATTCCGCCGCAAGGACTCCAGGGTCACGCCCCGAATATCCATGCCATCGATGGTGATGCGGCCCGTCGTGGGGTCGTAGAAACGCGGTATCAGGTTCACAATCGTCGTCTTGCCACTGCCGGCGGCGCCAAGTATCGCCACCTTCTCACCAGGCTTGGCCGTGAAGCTGATGTTTTTTAACGCCGACTGGGCCGGGTTGTATCCAAAGGACACGCCATCGAACCTCACCTCGCCCTTCACACCGGCCATCTCCTTGGACACGTCCTCGTCGTCCACCGGCGACTGGGAGTCCAGCAACTCGAAGACACGTTCTCCCGAGGACAGCGCCCTGGAGAAGGTGTTCACGGCCATGCCCAGCATCCTCACCGGCATCACCAGCAGGCCCAGGTACAGCATGAACTGAGTCCACTCGCCCGCTGTCAGGCTGCCGTCGATGACCCATCGCCCGCCTAGCAGTACCACCAGCCCCGTGGCGATAAGATATACGAAGGTTAAAAACGACGAGTTGGTTACTCTCAACTTGTTGGCGGCATAGGTGTCCTCCGCCACATTGGCGGAGTGTCCGTGGAACTTGCTCTTCTGAGATTCCTCCGCCCCAAAGGACTTGACTACGCGCATTCCTGTCAGATTCTCCTGAAGCGCGGTGCTCATCTCTCCCGTCTCTACCTGTACCCTATTCCATATCTTGCGCATCTTCCGCCCCGCAGCCGCAGATGTGTAAACGGTGGGCGGCACGCACGCCAGGCTGATGAGCCCAAGCTGCCAGTGGGTTATTATGAGCAGCGGCGTGATTCCAGCTATCAAGATAACTAGCTGGACAAACCGCACCAGGCCGAAGCTGATGAACTGCCGTGTGCTTTCCACGTCGTACGTAACGATGGACATCATGTCGCCGGTCTTGTGCTGGTCGTGGAAGGCAAAGCTCATGCCCTGGAGCTTCTTCAGCAGCGTGTTGCGCAGGACATACGACACTTTGGCAGACAGCGCTTCCGAGAAGAAGGTCTGGCCGTAGCTGAAAAGCCCTCGCAAGGCGCTCAGTCCCAGGATCAGCAGGGCCAGCCAGACCAGCTCAGTCTTGTCGCGTTCAGTCAGAGCGTGGTCCACCGCCCCGCCGATGAGCCACGGTATAGCTAACGCCAGAGCGTTGGCGCCCAACAGAGACACCCACGCCCAGAAAAGGTACTGCTTATGGTCCAGCCCGTATCGGGCCAGCCGCAGGAGGACTCTCATTGCCGCCATTATAGACCCAGCCTCTTCCCCTTGCCATGCGTCCTTCCCACGAATTCCTAATGTGCTAGCTCGGATTAAGAAAATCCTCTTTAAGGAGGCCTGCGGCACGAGGGCTTCAGCCCAATTTCGGAGGGATAAAGACCCCCTTGTCTCCTACCTTCTTCCTCCAGCCGGTGCTAGAATTTGCTTACAGACCAGAGAACATCACCCATGCAAATGCCTTTTTCTATTCGCCACCTATCGGAGGCCGACATCCCCGCCGTCGCCCAAATCGAAAGGGAAGCCTTTCCCACGTTCTGTCCGGCTACCTCTTTCAAACGCGAGATGCAGAACAAGCGCATCTCCTATCTGGTGGTTTCCAGCGCCATCCCAGCCGACGGACCAGACCTATCTGTCCCTCAACCCGCCGGCGTCGCGGCCAGCGCTCCGAGGGGACCTTTACCCCTCCGGCTTATCCACAGCTTCAAAGGCCTCCTGAAGCAGCCAAGGCCCGTGGAGTCTCCTCCCAGGGACACGCCGCTGGGTTTTGTCAGCATCTGGTTTCTCACTGACGAGGCGCACATCACCGCCATCGCCGTGAGAGAAGCCTGGCGAGGCCAGGGCCTCGGCGAGATCCTACTCATCGGCGCTTTTGAAGCGTCCTTCCAGCGCAAAAGCCGTGTGATGACCCTGGAAGTGCGGGTCTCCAACAGCCCGGCCATAGCTCTCTATGAGAAGTACGGCTTCAAGCGCGTGGGGATTCGCAAGGGCTACTACACGGATAATAGGGAAGACGCCGCCATTATGACCACGGAACCTCTCCAGGCCGCCATCTTTCGAGAGCGATTCGAAGAGCTGCGAAAGGTCTGTTTCGAGCGGCACGGCGCTGTGGATATCTCTTTTACTCCTCAGCCCCACTAGCTTTCCTTTAGTCCTATCTTTTCGTCCAGCCTTGTGTTGACCCTCCTATATGCCATTGGTAGAATGGCCCCACTTTAGGTCCACGGCTAATCAATGAAGGTAATTGGGCTTACTGGAGGCATTGGAACTGGCAAAAGCGCAGTCGCTCAAATCCTTCAGGAACTGGGGGCCGTACTCATCAGCGCCGATCGCCTGGGCCATGAGGCATACAAGCCTAACACCGAGACTTGGCGCAAAGTGGTGGATGCCTTCGGCCCGCAAGTGGCCGCTCCGAGCGGTGAAATCGACAGGCGGCGATTGGGCGCCATCGTCTTTGCCGACCCCAAGGCCCTTAAGAAACTTAACGCCATTGTCCACCCACAAATTAGGAGGCTGGCGGAACAAAAATTAGAGGAGCTACGCAAACAGAAAATTGATACAATAGTCGTTGAAGCCGCGCTGCTCTTTGAAGCAGGCTGGGATTCCCTGGTGGACGAAGTGTGGGTTACCTACGCGCCGGAAGATATAGTCCTGAAAAGACTCCAAGTCAGGGACGGCCTCACTAAGCAGGAGGTCCAAAACCGCATAAAATCCCAAATCCCCTTCGACGAGCGCGCGAAGCGAAGTAGTGTTATCATCAATAATTCGGGAACGCCTGAGCAACTGAGAGAGCAGGTCCTAAAACTCTGGGTGAGTCGTCAAAAGGAAGGCACAAACAAGAATGGCTAGAGATAACGGCGCTGGGTTCAACCAGTACCAGATTGAAGAGTATTTTGTCGCTTCAGAGCCCTACTATGTCCCGCTGAGCGACGAAGTGGAAATCTTTGAGGCGGCCTTTGCCGGCAAGATCCCCATAATCCTCAAGGGACCCACGGGCACCGGCAAGACACGCTTTGTCGAATACATGGCCTGGAAGCTCAGCCGGCCCGTCACCGTTATCAAGAAGGCAAGCAAGGCGACCCGCAACGGCGAAGGCCTTATCCCCCTTGTTACCATTGCCTGTCACGAAGACCTTACCGCCAGCGACCTGGTTGGCCGCTACCTCCTGGATGCTGAAGGCACCCGGTGGATGGACGGTCCCCTCACCCGCGCTGTCAAAGCCGGGGCTATCTGCTACCTCGACGAGATTGTCGAGGCACGCAAGGATACCACTGTTCTTATACACCCGCTGGCCGACCACCGCCGCGTACTGCCCGTCGAGAAGCAGGGCTTGGTGCTGGAGGCGCACGAGGGCTTCCAGCTTGTTATCTCTTACAACCCCGGCTACCAGAGCGCCCTCAAAGACCTCAAGGAGAGCACCCGCCAGCGCTTCATCGCTATTGAGTTCAATCCCCCGCCTAGGGACCAGGAGACGGAGATTATCCTTAAAGAATCCGGCTGCTCCCGCCAGCAGGCCCAGTCTCTGGCCAAACTCGGCGAGAAAATACGCAATCTTGCCGACCATGGTCTCAAGGAGGCCGCGAGCACCCGTGTTCTCATCTACGCCGGCAAACTTATGGCCAATGGCATCTCTCCGCGCCGCGCTTGCCAGGTGGCCGTGGTCTGGGGCATCACGGACCAGCATGAGGTACAGCGCAGTGTTGAAGAGGTTGTCTCTTCAATCTTTGAATAATCCCTTGTTCACAGACCTCACCTTAAAAAATCTCCACCAACTCTTGGCCGGCAGAACACCCGCGCCCTTGACTGACCCCGCGCGCAGCCCCGCCGCCGTCCTCCTCCTTCTCTACCCCAAAGACGGCCAGTACGTAGTCCACTTCCAAAAGCGTTCTCAGTTTGTGCAGCGCCACAAGGGCGAGGTCTCCCTCCCCGGCGGCGTCCCCCATGCGGAAGACCCTGACCCCCTTGCAACGGCCCTGCGCGAGACCTATGAAGAGTCCGGCGTGCTACCCCAGGATGTGACCATCATCGGCCAGATGGACGACGTGCCTACGCGCACCGGCTATGCCCTCAAGGTGTTCATCGGCACCATATCTTACCCGTACTCTTTCACCGCCAGCCCCGCTGAAGTGGAGGAAGTGCTGGAAGTGCCCTTGCCGGTTCTTCAAGACCCCGCCAACTGGCGGGAGGAAGTTAGATGGCAGAACGGAAAGACTGTTAAGGGCTACTCTTTTGCTTACGGCCCGCATCTCATCTACGGCGCGACCGCTAAAATTGTTGAGCAGTTTCTGGGCTTGATATCCACGGTCCAGCAGAACGGGAGAAGAAAAATTGGAGCAAGAAAACCAGTCACCGCTTAGCCAGGCCCTGGAAAAGCTCCCCGTTCCCCTTCAGGAGGAGTATCTCAAGGCCTCCGCCGCTCTTAAACTGGCCTTCAAGGACGACGAACTGACCGCGTGGGCCAAGGAAGGCGTGGACATGGCTACTCAGACCGCCCGTTCCTGGGAGGCGGCCCTGGAGTACTTCAAGGTCAGTCCAGAAGTAGCCAAGTTCCTCCCCTTTTCAGCCTTCATCCAGTGGTCTCGCAGCGGCGCTTACCTGGCGAAAGACTCGCCCTCGCTATCCATCGGCTTCTTCCGAGCCAGCCCTGAAATCGTCCCCAACCTCCGACCCCAGCACATCGCGCGATGGGCCGGCCTGGGTCGAAATATGTATAAGGGCACATGGAAGTCCAGCACCCTGGCCATTAAATTTTTTGAGCTAAGCCCCTCCTTAGTGAAGAATCTCTCCTTTTGGGACGTGGAGGTCTTCGCGGGGTTTCTGGAGGCCCTGTCCAACCGTTCCTACGACCTGGCCGGCGAATGCCTGGTCCTGGGCAACGAGACCCTGGCCGACATGGGCGCCGAGCGTGAAGCTTTTCTGTCCCTCTGCCGCACTCTGACCGATACTAACTGGCGCGAAGTTAAAGGCTGTTTTGAGGTCGCCGGCAACGCCCTCCCCCATATCGAGGACAGCCAGCGCAGCCGATTCCTCAATCTCGCCGAGCACCTGGCCCGGGAGGGCGCTAAAGACATCCCCGCCTTCCTGGTCAAAGGCGCCACCGCCTTGGGCAAAATCAAGTCCGCTTCCCAAAAACACATCCTGGACCTCTGCGACACGCTGGCCGCCATCTCGCCCGAGGCCGTTCACGCCCTCCTTAAAAGCCTGGACCCGGTCCTCAACAAGATCACTCTGGAACAGGTCGATGTGTGGTTCGAGCGCGGCGTCCGCCTTCTTAAGGAGAACCCGGAAGGCGGCCTTGCCTACTTCCGCCTCGAGTCCAGCACCTCCGAGCAAGTGCTGGACAGCCTATCCTCCAGCGTCGAATTGGAGCGCGTGGAAGGCGTTCTCAAACTCTACTGCTGCGCCCTCTCCGGCGCAGATATGGAGGTCTCCGAGACTGCCGACCTGGTACACAAGGGCATTGGCTGGGTTTCGGAAAACCAGGCCACTACGGAGGGTACCAAGGTGTTCCTTCCTCCCATTGTGGACCTCTACCCCGCTAAAAATGAGAACTTCTCATGGTATAAAGTTGTCTCCACACACCAGGTGGCCCACCTGGAGTTCGGCAGCTTCTACTTTAGCTTTGACCACCCCGCCGTCCTCTTCAAGGACACTCGGCAGAAGCGCTTGGAGCGGCTAAACGCCCAGCCCCAGGAGAAAAAGCCCCTGGATGTGCAGGTTGAGGCTGATGACGAGTCTGGACAGGAGACCTGGATTACAGATATTGGCCGCTTCTTCAATCTCATGGAGGACCGCCGCCTTGGCCTTGATCTCTTCACCATCCTGGAAGACGGCCGCCTCGACGCGCGGGTCAAGGGCGAGTACCGCGGTATTGTCTCCAGCTACAAGCGTGTCCAAGGCAGCGCTTTGGAGGGCCGGCCTGCCATCTTAGACCTGCCCCTCCGGCAGGCCATGGTGGAGGTCCTGGTCCGCTTCAGCCTTGACCAGTACAAGGGGATTCCTGTGCCCAAGGACTACGCCAAGGCCGCCAAAGTCCTGGCTAAAATCCAGCGCCGCCTTCTTAATATCGCCGCCGCCGTCGAGGACAGCTCCGAGGCTACTCTCCGCGCCTACGATATCATCTCTCGAATCCCCAACCGCCAGGAAGACTCGGAGGAGTTCGAAAACCAGGACTTCGACAGCGACGAAGAGTTTTCGGAAAACGAGCTATCGGAACTTATTAAAGAGCTGGAGAACATGCCTGAGAAGGGCGACCAGCAGCCTCAGGAAGACCAGGAATACGAGTCGCCGGAAGACGTGGACTTTCGCGGAGAGTTCAAGCCTGAGCTGGTGCAGACCCTGAATCGAATGCGCGGCAAAGGCCTCCCCGGCGAGCAGGCGAAGGAAGGCCTCACTAAAGAGATGCTGGAGCAGCTCCTTCAGAACAACCCTGAGCTGGATATGGAGTCCAATCAGGACGAAGCCGCCTTCGCCGACATGCTGGCCCAAAATCTTATGCACGAGGCTGGCATGGCCCAGGCCACCGCCCAGCCCGGCAAGGGCTACGGCCCCATTGCCCATGTCGACGAGCAGGGTGGCTCCTTGGAGGCTAAGGAACCCAAGACCTTTGTTTATGATGAGTGGGACTTCCGTGCCGATGACTACAAACCCAAATGGTGCATTGTTCGAGAGAAGGTCGTCGACGAAGGGGATATACAGTTCTACGGCGACACTATGCGCAACTACGCCACTCTCCTTAACGACGTCCGCCGCCAGTTCGAGCTGGTCATTCCTGAGGGCTTTCGCAAGCTCCGCCGCCAGCCCGACGGCGAGGAGTTTGACCTGGACGCCGCCATAGAGGCCGTCATAGACCGCCGCAGCGGCATCACGCCATCAGAAAAGGTGTACTGGTTCCGCAACAAGCAGGAGCGGGACGTGGCTGTGGTCTTCCTCCTGGACATGAGCGCCTCCACCGCCGAGGCTATTGACGAAGGCCGCCCCTCCCACAACGACCACGACGCCCCAGACGATCCCGTCGAGTACATGATGTGGCTCAGGTCCCGCCGCGAAGGCATGGTGCGCCGCAACTACAAGCGCATCATCGACCTAGAAAAGGAGGGCGTCGCCCTTCTTATGCAGGCCCTAGAGTCCATCGGTGACCTTTACGGCATCTACGGCTTCTCAGGGTACGGCCGTGAGAACGTGGAGTTCTACGTCATCAAGGACATCGATGAAGATTTCAGCGATAAGGTGAAGCGCCGCATCGACAAGGTCAGCCCGCTCCACGCCACTCGCATGGGCCCCGCCATCCGGCACGCCACTACCAAGCTGGTGCGTCAGGAGGCCAAGACCAAGCTGCTGTTCCTTATCAGCGACGGCCGTCCCCAGGACCGGGGCTACAGCCGCGAAGGTGTCGAGAAGGAGTACGCCGTCCACGATACCCACATGGCGCTGGTGGAGGCCCGAAAGCACGACATTATCCCCTTCTGCCTCACCGTGGACAAGTCCGGCCACGACTACCTCAAGACTATGTGCGGCGACATGAGCTACGAAGTCCTGGACGAAATCTGGACCTTACCTCAGCGCCTGCCTCAGCTTTACCGCAAGCTGACCGTCTAGCTGCCTATCCGGGACAGAATTGTGCAAGGTGGGTATACAAAGCGTTGATGTATTCGCCTTGTATTAGTACCATTGCCTTGTAATAGGAGACATGCAATGAAAACCCCAACAAAGGAAATTCTTGCCTCTGTCAGTAAGAGAGGCCAAGTAACCATTCCCGCTGAGGTCAGGCGTCTAATAGGCGTCAAAACTAAAGGAAAGGTCTCTTTCAAAATCAAGGGAGACCAGGTAATCATAACCAAGCCTGCCTTCACTCTTGAAGAGGTCTACGGCTCAGTTCAATTCCCTAAAGGGCCCATCGACTTCAAGGAGTTGACGCGAGATGCGTGGGCCGAGAAGCTTGTCAGAGACTTTAAAAAGTTTCAAAAGAAATGAAACTGGTCGATGCCAATATCTTCATAAGATACATCACGGGAGATGATGAGCAAAAAGCGCTGGCCTGTTATAACTTATTCCAAAGGATCCAGAATGACCAGGAAGAGATTCTTCTTACTGAAAGCATCCTGACCGAGGTCGTTTATATCCTTTGGTCCAGAAGTCTGCCTTATAGATTGTCCCGTCAAGACATTCAGGCCAGGCTTCAGCCCATATTATCCCTAGACAATCTTAGGCTAGATAATAAACGCATTTTTCTTTATGCCCTAGACCTGTTTTCTGTCTACCAGCTTCTCGATTTTGAAGACGCTATCCTCGCCGCTCGAATGGAATACTTAAACATTACTGAAGTCATTAGCTACGACCAGGACTTTGACCGTGTGCCGGGCCTGAAGCGTGTAGAACCCTAGCCATCTCTCAGCATCTTTTGTAGCGCCACCAGAACCGAGTTCACAGAC
This sequence comes from SAR202 cluster bacterium, assembly GCA_016872285.1. NCBI lineage: Bacteria > Bacillati > Chloroflexota > Dehalococcoidia > SAR202 cluster bacterium. Next base: position 20,262 of record VGZZ01000036.1, read on the forward strand.
CTGTACTTTACCAGGTAGCGTCTAGGCGGCAGCTTCAGGCTCAGCCCTTTCACCTTCCCGTTAATGCTGATGGCCCCGAAGACTGTCCCTACAGCCTTCCCCTCCATCTCCGATGGGCCCGCCACGCCCGTTATTCCGACACCTATATCCGCCCGCAGCAAATTTCGCACTGTCTGCGCCATGGCCTCCGCCGTCTCCGCGCTTATTGCGCCGTAACGCTCGATTATCTCTGAGGGTACCCCGGCGGCTATCTTCGCCTCGTTGGTGTAGGAGACCACGCCGCCTTTGAAATACTGGGAGCTGCCAGGGACGTTGGTAATGGTGTCTGCCAGCATCCCACCACTGCACGACTCCATGGCCGCCAGTGTCATACCCCGCTCTCTCAGCGTCTTACCTACCGCCTCCTCAGGCGTCTCGTCATCATAGCCCCAGATATGGGGGCCCATGATGGCGATGATACCCTCCTCCACCGGCTTTATCATATCCCTTGCCTTGGCCTCGCTGGTCCCGCGGCAGATAATTCTCAGATGGATTCCGTCGTGCTTAGCGTAAATGCCCAGGTAGGGGTTCTCCAGCCCGAAGTATTTTGACACCCGCTCCGCCACCTCCGCCTCGGACATATCGGTGGTCTTGATGTTACGCGAGATGATGATAATGCCTTTAGCCCGCTCCTTAAGACGAGGGGCCACCAGGGTTGTCCACATGTTCTTCATCTCGCCCGGCGGTCCGGGCATACAGATAATGGTCTTATTGTTCTTCTCCACCCACCACCCTGGGGCTGTCCCTTGATTATTGGCTATGGCCTTGCACGATGGGATGAGATTGGCCTGCTTGATATTTCGAGGGGGCATCTCCATGCCTCTGCCTTTGAACCACTTTCTCAAGTCCTCCACCAGGGCCAGGTCCGGCTTCATCTCCTCGCCGAGCACACTGGCAATGGCTTCGCGAGTTAAGTCGTCCTGGGTGGGTCCAAGGCCGCCGGTGGTAATGATCACGTCCGCCCGCTTGAGGGCCCGGGAGAAGGCGTCCGTGAGGTCGGACATATCATCGCCTACCTGGCTTATCCAGTGAAGAGTGACGCCCAGCGCCGGCAACTGCGACGCTATGTACGCCGCGTTGGTGTCCGTGATCTCTCCCATAAGCAGCTCGTGGCCTATAGAAAATATTTCGCCCTTCATATTCGTTTTCTTTTCCTCAGTCTGACCTGACGACTAAGTATAGTGCCTCTGGATTTATGACTTCAAATTTAGAGCGCAGCGGACTTAGGGCTAATTTCAGCTACTCTTGACCTTCCACCCTCTCCCTTATCTTCCCTATCAGCGCGTCCGCCGACTCCGCCGAAAGCTGAAAGGCTTTTCTGGGAGTCGGCGCGCTTGTCAGGTAGCTCCAGAAGGCCTGCCATACACGTTCCCGCATCTCGTGTGCGCCGGCCCTTGCCCAGGCAGATAGGTACTGGCGCGTAAAACGGTCTGCTATCTGCTCTATGGAATGGCCGTCGCCCGCAAGTTCCGGCGTATCGGAAATGATAGCGGCCCATCTAGCGGCATCTAACAGCCCTTCCTGCATGGCGGGCCTTTCTTGCAAATTGACGCGTTATGCCGGCACGGGCGGGTACGGAGGCTCGTTTATGAGGCGGTTGATTACGTCAACCCAGGCCGAGTTGACTACGTACAGCACATTGGTACCGTGAACCTTTACGTAATAGCCGGTGGCGTCAGGAGTGGCGTCGCCGATGTGGACGTCTACCGCTTGATTCCTTGACGTGGCCACATGAATGGATGTCTTGGGGGGTGCTACGCCGTAAGAGGTGAAGTCTATGGTCTGGCCTTCCGGCGGTTCGATCAGCTTGGTGGTGGTGGGCCCGCCGAGAAGGACAGGTATGCCACCCCATCGCTGTACATCCACGCCTACCATGCCACGCTCGGTATCGTCGATAAACCACTCATCGCCTTTCCGCAGGAAGGTGATGGTCTCTTCGCCTCGGGTAACTACCACCCGGTTTAGCTCTGAGCTGCTCAAGCGGTACAGTCGCGACCCGCGGTCCGGCGTGTCGCCGCCCCTCAGCACCTGGGTTATAGCCACCAGGCCACCGATGACCACCAGCAGCACTACCAACAATAGCGTTAGCCTTACATTCATCTCCAGGTCTCCTTACCGACGCCGCCAGTAGGCTATTACGCCGCCAATGGCCATTAGGGTCGGCAGCAGGAACCAGCTAGTGAATCGAACAACGTCAAACTCGTCAGGTGTGGCCAAAAATTCCCGCTGCGATAGGAGCTTAGGCCGAATGTTTATGAGAGAAACATCTCCGGTCAGCTGATTTACCGAGTTCACGAAAATATCCTGATTACTGACGCCGCTGAAATCGCGGTTCGACGCGAAGTCCGCGTCGCCGAAGACTATCAGCGAGGCCTTCTGCACGTCCGCGCTGGCCTCTGTGGATATCTCCTCTCCTAGAGGCACAATCCCATCCACTATAACTCCCAGGGAAAACGGCCCCTTTGTATCTACGTTAGGGTCAGGTTCTGTCCGCAAAGGATCCTTGATCAACCAACTATTCGCAGACGTGCGGCCGATGCCCTGGACATTAATTATGGGCGCTTCCTGGCCCTCAGCGCCTACCGCTATGACATACCGACCAAACTGGTCTTCCTCCAGGGTCACAACCCTGGTGGAGTACCTCTCTCCGCCAATGGTTACGGTGGGCAGCGTTCCGGACACCGACACCAGGGGCGCCGCTCCCGGGTAGTAGGTCCTGTCCAACCCGTGGGCCAAATCCAAAGAGGGGTTATGCTGGCTTATGAGCGGGGTCCTCACATCCGGCCTTACAAATTCCGACGTGTCTACCACCGTTCCGTCCGACAGGCTCACGCCCCAGGAGCCTATGAACTGGCGGAAGCTCTCCGGCGTGTTCTGTTCCAGCAGGAGAAGCATTCTGCCGCCGGACATCAAATACTCCTTGAGGGCGGTGACCTCCTCCCCAATCAAATCGCGTCTGGGGTTGGCCACCACAATCAGGGCAGGCGACACCTCGGTGGGGGTTTGGCCCTCTTGCTCCTCCGGCTGGCTGCCTCTTTTAACCAGCTTCTGTCTTTGAAGGTCCAGCTCTGATACTTTGTAACCTTCTTCCAGTAAAGCCGCAGCCGCCTGGGAGTATCCGCCCTCTCCCGCTTCAAGCCCAATACCCCTTTCGCCATGGCCCACCAGGAAGGCGACATCCTTTTCCTCATCGCTGGTCACCACCAGCAGGGGTGTGACAAAGGCCTGCTCAAGCCTCTGATTGGCTTCAAAGAAACGGGTCCCTGTCTGGGGGTCAAAGTCCACCACCTGGGCCGCTATAGCCAACGACGTCTCGTTGGAGTCCTGGTTGATAAAAGCCACCTGTCCAGGTCCAGTCACACCGTACTGCCGCGCCGTATTCGGCTCTACGTCCGGGTCTACTATACGATAGGAGAACTTGTCGGACCTAACCTCGAACTCGTGGAGCATATCGTCCGCCAGCTTGAGGGGCGCAGCTTGTTCTTGGGAGTCCTTGTCGAAGAACGCTATGGCTTCCACTGGCTGCGGGAGGTCTCTCAACACCTCAAGGGTTCGCGGCGCCAGGGTGAACTGCTTTGTGCTGGTCACGTCCCAC